>PXTR01000001.1 GCA_003023245.1 Bacteroidetes bacterium QS_8_68_15
CCCGACTGACGAGCCGAAGGCGAGTAAATACACCCAAGTTGTGACCTATCAGAAAATGTGTCATTCCGGACCCCGATCCGGAATCTCATTCGGATTATTGGCAGCCAAACCGAGGGAGATACCGCATCAAGTGCGGGATGACACGCTGGTTTGATTGGTTTTCGCCATACCTCACAACTTGGGTTAAATACCCGGCAGGGAGAGGGGGGCTGACGCCCGGGAAGGCTACTTTTCGTGGTCAAACCCCCCCCTGTCTGCCGACATCCCCTTCTTGAAAAAGGAGGGGAGCTTTCGCCGCCGGCGTTACCCAAATTAACAATCAAGCGTCATGGAAACGCCTCGCCGCACGTCAACACCACAACATGCGAACACAGGCCGCTGTTCAGTCGCCGCCGGCGGCAGCGGCTTGCTTCTCGTCTTCGCGGCGCAGTGCTTCGGTAAGGGCGTCGAGGTCGAAGCCCAGCAGCTCGGCCAGCTCGGTGCCGACGTACGTGTTGTCGTAGTGCCCGATGAAGCGCTCGGCGCCGGGGCCGTAGCCGTAGAGGCCGACATCGACGGCCGTGTGGCCGCCGGTCGTCCAGCCGATGACCGCGCGCCGCCCGATGATTTCGGAAATCGCCGCTTCGAGCCGGCCGTAGCTTTCCGCTTCGACGGCCGCGGCCAGCCTTTCGCGCTCGCCTTCCGCGAGACTGTCGACGCCCGCCTTCCGGTCGAGCACGGCGGCCGGGTCGGCGTCGTCGTCGAGGATGTCACGCATCATCGCGCCGTGCGAGGCGTCCACCTCGGCCAGTTCGGACGGTTTCCAGGAGTAGAGGCCCTTGCCGTCGACGTTGCGCCCCAGCGAGAGGCCGCCCGTTCCGTGGTCGGCGGTGGAGAGCAGGAGCGTTTCGTCGTCGCGCTGCGCAAAGTCCTTCGCGGCGGCGACGGCGTCGTCGTAGGCGAGCGTTTCGCGCAGATGGGCGGCGGCGTCGTTGTCGTGCCCGGTGTGGTCGATGCGGCTGCCTTCGACCATGAGGAAGACGCCGTGTTCGCGTCCGTCTTCGCTCTGGGAAAGCAGACGAAGCGCCTTCTGGGTCATCGCTTCGAGTCGGGGGACCGGCGTGGAAGAGTTGCGGTCGACCACGTAGGGCAGATGCCCATCGGCGAAGAGGCCCAGCAGCGGAAGCGCGTCGGCCTGCTGGAGGCCGCCGCGGTCAGTGACGACGGTGTAGCCGGCTTCGCGCGCTTCGTCGAGCAGGTCGCGTCCGTCCTCGCGCTCGCTGTTCGCGCTGGACTGCGGCAGGAAGTGGCGCCGCCCGCCGCCCAGCATCAGATCCACACCGGCCTGGAGCATCTGACGGGCGATCAGGTTTTCCCGCCAACGGTCAGGCGTGTGGGCGGCGAAGGAGGCGGGCGTGGCGTGCGTGAGGCGGCTCGTGGCGACCAGGCCCGTCGCCATGCCGCGCCGCTGGGCCGCTTCCAGGAGCGTCGCCAGCGGGCGGCCCTCCGGCCCGACACCCACGAAGCCGTTGTTGGTTTTGCGCCCGGTGGAAAAGGCCGTCGCGCCGGCGGCGGAGTCGGTGATGCGGCTATTTTCAGCAAAGGTCTGGATGGATCCCAGTTTGAGGCGGTCGAGCGCGAGGCGCACGTCTTGGCCGTCGAGGCGTTCGGGCGGCGGCCCCTGCCGGTAGCGCTCGAAGTCGCGCGCCATCGTGAAGGTGGCGGGGCCGGCGCCGTCGGCAATCATGAGGACGACGTTTTTGGGCGCGTCGCGGTCCTTTGGCGAAGGCGACTGAGCGACCGCGGCGGGAGCGGCGACGAGAAGCGAGACGAGTACGGCGGCGAGCGAAGAGAATAGCAGGCGCATCATCGAAGAGCGGTTGGTAAGAGCGGGGCGCTTTGCAAGATGCGAAACGCGGCGGGCCGCGTCGTAACCAGAGCGTTAAGAAAATCCAAATCGAAGGATTGGGATTCCAGACGGTGGACGATGGACGGCCGACGGTGGCCTTCCAGTCCCAAAGAATCGACGCCGGGGGACTTCCGCGATTCTGGGCGCGTTCACCCGGCGCGGACGATTCGCCGCACGAGCCGCCGCAGCGGGCCTTGCACCTGCGCGCCGACCTCGAGCACGTCGTCGTGATCGAGCGCGCCGGCGGCGAGGCCCGCTGCGCGGTTGGTGATCGTCGAGAGGCCCAGCACGGGCATACCCAGACGCGCGGCGGCGAGCGCTTCGGGCACCGTGCTCATTCCGACCGCGTCGGCGCCGAGCCGCGAGAACATGCGGATTTCGGCCGGCGTCTCGTAGCTGGGGCCGCGCGTCCACACGTACACGCCGCGTCGGAGCGACACGTCCAGTTCGGCGGCGAGCGCCTCGGTGCGGTCGGTCCAGCCGGGGTCGTAGGGGGCAGCGCCGGCGCGGGGGAGCGGCGCGTCGGACGAGGCGACCTCCCGAACAAGCGGCCCGGCGAAGGCGAAGTTGAGGTGATCGGTGATGAGCATGAGCGAGCCGGGCGTGAGGCGCTCGGCGATGCCGCCGGCGGCGTTGGTAAGCAGCAGGCGCCGCGCCCCGAGCGCGTGGGCGAGGCGCACCGGGAAGGTCAACTCCTGCGGCGTGTGCCCTTCGTAGAGGTGCGCCCGCCCCTGCACGAACAGCACGGGCCGCCCCTCGAGCGTGCCGTAGACGAGGCGTCCGGCGTGGCCCTCGACGGTAGAGCGCGGGTAGCCCGGCAGCTCGGTCGTTTCGAGCGTGCGCGCCTCGCCGGTCTCGTCGGCCAGCGCGCCGAGCCCCGAGCCGAGGACCAGCGCCAGCTCGGGGCGCGCCCCGTCGTCGATGCCGAGACGCTCGCGGGCGCGAGCAGTGGCGTCGCGGAGGGCGTCCTCGTCGGAAGCGGGCATGGGGGAGCAGGGATTACGGAGAATACGCGATTGCGCCTGGCCGCCAGCCTTTCAGACTGATGGGCTGACGCCCGATCGCTGACGGCCGAATGCGCTTGAGGAAGACCGTCGTCCGGCGCGGGTTTTCCTCAACATATCGTTTCCCGCGCCGGGTTCCGAATCAGCGAGCGCCGCGCGCCGCGAAGCGTCAGTCCGCCAGCAGGCGCACGTTCGTCACCTGGCCGTCCTCATCGAGCGTGTACGTGATGAGGCGTCCGGTCTCGTGGCGCACGCGCCGCACCGTTCGGCCCGCCGCGTTGGTCTGTTCCTCTACGATGGGGAGGTCCGTCACGTCTCCCACCACGCGTCCCTCGATCACGTCGGCCCGCTCCTGTACGTCGTCGCCGATGCGCCCGACGGCTACGGATTGCTCCGCACGGGCGGGGCAGTCGCGCCGAGGGTTCTGGCTCGTCCCGCACCCTGCACACGTCGCGGTGAGAAAAGAGCGAGAAGCCCGTGCCGGAGCGCAAGCATGAATAGCAGTGAGAAAACCGAGGAAGTTCGATGGGCGTAGGCTCTAAAACTACCGACGCACCCGCTTTCTTTGCTTCGTACGTGACCTTCGTGTAACAAGCAGGGCCGCTCTGCAGGCCGGCCCGTTCGGGAAACGGACCCCTCCGCGCCGCGCTTGGTTTCATGCCGCTCCTGTGTTAGCTTACTGTAATCACGAGCCTCGCTGCCGCCCTCGCTCTCCTTTTTTCGCCCACCCCCGGCGGACGTCATGGCCGACACGCCCGACCGCGACCTTTCCGAGCACCTGCTGGACTTCGAAGAGCCGCTCTACGAGCTGGAAGAGAAGCTCGGCGAGATGCGCACGCTCAACCGGGAGGACGAAGGGGTGGAGCTGGACGCGGAGATCGTTGCCCTCGAAGAGCGCGTCGAGAAGCTGCGCGTTTCGATTTACCGCAACCTTACCCGCTGGCAGCGCGTGCAGATTGCGCGCCACCCGTTGCGGCCCTACACGCTCGACTACATCGAGGCGCTCACCGACGGTTTTACCGAGCTGCACGGCGACCGTCGTTACGGCGACGACCGCGCCATCGTGGGCGGGCTGGCGACCTTCAACGGCGACGCCTACGGCGGGCGCGACCAGACGGTCGTGGTGATCGGCCACCAGAAAGGACGCGACACCAAAGAGCGCACGTTTCGCCGCTTCGGGATGCCCAACCCCGAGGGGTACCGCAAGGCGTTGCGCCTGATGAAGCTGGCCGAGAAGTTCGACAAGCCGGTCGTGACGCTGCTGGACACGCCGGGCGCGTACCCGGGGCTGGAGGCCGAGGAGCGCGGACAGGCCGAGGCCATCGCGCGCAACCTCTTCGAAATGGCGCAGCTGGAGGTGCCGGTCGTCTCGGTCGTCGTCGGCGAAGGGGCCAGCGGCGGCGCCATCGGCATCGGGATGGGCGACCGCCTGTTGATGCTGGAGAACGCCTGGTACTCGGTCATCGCGCCGGAGAGTTGCTCCTCGATCCTGTGGCGCTCGTGGGACTACAAGGAAGAGGCTGCGCGCGCCCTCAAGCTCACCGCGCCGGACCTGGTGGACGTGGGCGTCGTCGACGAGATCGTGCCCGAACCGACCGGCGGCGCGCACCGCCGCCCCGGAGCCGCCTACGAGGCGACCGGCCGGGCCGTCGTCGAGGCGCTCGCCGCGCTCGAAGATCGCTCGCCGGCCGAACTGGTCGCCCAGCGGCTCGAGAAGTACGACGGCATGGGCGTGTTCGAGGACGCCTCCGCCGCGCGCCGTAACGGCGCTGCTGCTGAAACCGTGACCGAAATGAGCGACACGGTGGAAGGCTGAAAGTGTAAGGCTGAACGTTTAAGGTTGAATGTTTCTCACTCCGATGCGTCGCTGCTTTGCAACCACGACGTTAGCTGCCTGAAGAACGTTCAACTTTCGACGTGCCCCCTTCGCCCCACACCTACGAGCATCGCGTGCGCTACCGCGAGTGCGACCCGATGGGGGTGGTCTACCACACGCACTTCCTCGACTACTTCGAGGCGGCGCGCACCGAGGCGTTTCGGGCGCTGGGCCTGGTCTACCGCGAGCTGGAGGCGCGCGGCGTGATGATGCCGGTCGTGGAGGCGAACGTGCGTTACCGCCGCCCCGCCCGCTACGACGACTGCCTCGTGATCGAGACGCGCCTGCCCGGCGACGAGGCCCCGGAAGTGCGCCTGCCGACCCGCTACGACGTGCGCCGCAAGGGGGACGACCAGACGCTGGTGGAAGGCGACGTGACGCTCTGCTTCGTGGATGCGGACGAGCGCCGCCCCGTGCGCGCCCCCGACGACGTGCGGCAGCTATTCGAATGACGACGGTCCGAATGACGACGGTCCGATTGACGACGGTCGATGCTCGAATGCCGATTGGTTTTCGGGCTGCCGGTCAACAGTGTAAAGTTAAACAGGACGAAAGCAGAGCGAGGGCTGAAAGTAGCCCGTTTCGTTCTGTGGACCCCCTCTCCCTACCGGGTCTCTCCCCCTTGCGAAGGAAGAGATGTCGGTAGAGGGCCGAAGGTCATACCCTTGCGGTGCCGAGGGGGTAGCACGTCTTCAGGAGTACCCACCGGAACGCTTCCGAAGCTTCTGAACGCTGTTTCTTGTTCAACTTCACGCTGTTGGGCTGCCGGTCAATCGCCAATCACCAATCGCCAATCGAAAATTCCCACGTGTTGCCCGAGTACCTGCCCGCCAGCGAGCTGGAAACGCTCGTCCAGCGCGCCCTCTCCGAAGACCTCGTTGCTCCCCGCGCCAGCCTCGGCGACGGGGCCGAGGATGTGACGACCGTGGCCACCGTGCCGGAGGACACCCGCGCCGCGGCGCAGATCCGCGCCAAGGAAGCGGGCGTCGCCGCCGGGCTGAAGGCGAGCGAGCGTGTATTTCGGGCCGCCGACGAAGGCGTCGACGTGACGTGGGCGGTCACGGACGGCGCGGCGGTCGACGCCGGCGATACGGTCGGCCAACTCGAAGGGCCGGCGCGCGGCCTGCTGGTAGCCGAGCGGACGGCGCTCAACATGATGCAGCGCATGAGCGGCATCGCCACGGCGACGCGGCGCATGGTCCGCCGCGCCCGGCCGCACAGGGCCGAGATCCTCGATACGCGCAAGACCGCGCCGGGGCTGCGCTTCCTCGACAAGTGGGCCGTCGCGCTGGGCGGGGGAACGAATCACCGCCTCGGCCTGCACGACCTCATCCTCATCAAAGACAACCACCTCGCCGCCGCCGGCGGGGTCGCCGAGGCGCTCAAGGCGGCCCACCGCTACCGCAGGGCGCACGCGGGCGCGGAGGACCTTCAGGTCGAACTTGAAACGCGCACGCTCGCCGAGGTGCAGGCCGCCCTCGACGCCGAAGAGGACGGGAGCGGCCCCGACATCGTGCTCCTCGACAACATGGTGCGCGCCACCGACGACGGCGAAACGGACGTGGCGACCCTTCGCGAGGCCGTCGCGCTCGTCGACGGGCGCTTTCGCACCGAAGCCTCCGGCAACGTGACGCTCGGCACCGTCGAAGCGATTGCGCGGACGGGCGTGGACGCCGTCTCCTCCGGCGCGCTCACCCATTCGGTCCGCGCCCTCGACCTGTCGATGGAGATACGTTTGTAGGTGCGGGTGCTTGGAAGTGTGAACGTTCACACCTACACCCCTCTACACACCTACTCAAGGAGTTCGATTTTGACGCGGGCCTTTCCGCGCGCGAGCATCCCAATGCGCTCGGCGGCGCGGCGCGAGAGGTCGAGCACGCGGTTGCCGTGATACGGGCCGCGGTCGTTGATGCGCACCGTCACCGTTTCGTCGTTGCGCAGGTTGGTCACGCGCACCCGGCTGCCCAGCGGAAGCGTGCGGTGCGCGGCAGTGAGCTTCGACGGGTCGAACGGCTCGCCGCCGGCCGTGGGGTTGCCGGCCAGTGACCGGCCGTAGTAGCTGGCCTCGCCCTGCCCGACGACCTCGGCGACGTCGTCGTCGTCGGGGACGACCTTGGTGTTGTCCGACGCGGCAGAGGCGCCTTCTGCCTGCGTGAGCGAGTCGGCAGGCGCTTCGAGTGAGTCGGGGCGCGCAGAATTGGGGCGCGTAGAAGAGCCGGGAGCGGCGGCAACGGAGGCCGTATCGGCAACGGAGGCCGTATCGGCAACGGAGGCCGTATCGGCAACGGAGGCCGTATCGGCAGCGGCGGGGTCCGCAGCCACGGCGGCGGAGTCGGCGTCGGCCATGACGCCGGCGCGGCCGGTGCCGAGGGTCGGCGTCTCGTTGTCGTCGTCGAAGACGCCGGCAGCGGTGAGCGCGAAGGCGACGGCCAGCGCGCCGGCCAGCCCGATGGCCGCCCAGTAGCGCTTGCGGTAGCGCCCGGCCAGCACGCGCAACCGCCGCAGGGCGTGACGGCGACGCGACGTGGGGCCGTCTTCTCGACGGAGCTGTTCGTGGCGGCTCATAGCGTTGCGTATTGCATAAGGTAGCTCTCTTGTTACGCTAAAAGAGGAGGCAAGCGCTAACGCCTTCGGACGGGTTCCCGCCGGTAGATTGCCAGCCGCAGACGCATCGACCTGCTGTCATTACGCAATACGCATCACGCAATACGCATTACGCAATACGCATTACGCAATACGCTCAAAGCGAGTACCCCGACGACTCCTCCGCGTCCTTGATGCGCGCTTCGACCTGGCGTTGCGACTGGCCGGTGCGTTCCTGGAGGCGGCCTTCCAGACGCTCGCGCTGGTCCTTGTGTTCGTCCAGTTCCTTCTCGGTGAGGCCGTCTTCGCGGTAGGCCGCCAGCAGGTTGCGCTTGAAGGCGTTCCAGTGCTCGGAGCGCGGGCGGCCGTCGGGGGCGTCGAAGTTGTAGTGTTCTCGCTCGGTGGCCCGGCGCACGCTCTCTTCGACCTCGTCGTACGAGGCGCCAGTCTTCTCGCGAATGTGGCCGATGAGCTTCTCGCGCTGTCCGATGTACGGGTCGATCTCACTGTAGGTGAACGCGCCGTCGTACTGCTCCACGAGCTGCCCCTTGAAGAGGTCCCACGCCCCTTCCTCCCGGTACCAGACGCGCTCGCCGCTGGCCTCGTTCCACTTCTGGTAGAAATAGTCTGCGTCCTCGTCGTTGTGCGGGACGATGCCGAGGACCAGCCCGCCGCGGTCGAAGTGGCCTTCCTTGCGCACCGCGCGCTCCTCGGGAAAAATCGCGCCGATGAGCCCGCCGATGAGCCCGCCGAGCGTTCCGAGCGTCCCGATGCCGGCGAGAATGGAGGAGAGGCCCTTCATCAGCGCGATGCCCAGCGCCGGAATGCCGATGGCGTTTTCCACGGCGACCACGCCGAACGCCCCCGCCAGCGCGCCGATGATCGCCCCAATGAGCGCCCCGGTGGACGCGCCCTCCGGCACCTTGTTGGCCATGTGCACCTCGACGTGCTCGTGACGGTCATCGCCGAAGTATTTCTCGCGCGTGACTTCGGATCGCAAAACGCTCACGTCGTCCTCGGAGTAGCCGTCGCGCTCGCGCACCACGTCGAGCGCCCGGTCGGCGTTTTTGCGGTTCACGAACGTGGACATGAGCATGAGGCGGCGCTCGGCGTTCGGCGTCTGGCGTTTGGCGCCTGGCGTTTGGCGCTCGGGGTTCGGAGCATCGTCGCGGGCCGTTTCGGAAGTCTCCACGTCGGTAGAAGAGGCCATCAGAACAGGGAAGGATAGGAAGGAATACCGCGAAGATGGTTGGAAGGGCGCACGTCGTCTAAAAGGAGCGCACGTCGTCTAAAAAACGTCACGCCCCTTCCGCCCGGCGCCCCGCGCGCCGTCAAGCCGACACGAGGTTCTCGTACTGCTCGAAGCGCTCGGTGATGTGGCGCACGTAGGCGACCGGCTCTTCGCCGCGGGCGTAGCCGTACTTGACCACGTCGTCGGTGTAGTATTTTTTCATCGACTTGCGCAGCAGCCACTTCGAGACGTCCTCCCACGCGTTTTTGTTGCCCCCGTACTTTTCGGTAAGGCGGCGCGCGTCCTCGAGGTGGCCGAAGCCGACGTTGTAGGAGGCCAGAATGAAGCGGCGCCGCTGCTTGGGGTCCTCGATTTTGTCCGACCAGTAGTCGTTGAGAAACTCAAGGTAGTCGACGGCGCCCTCGATGTTGTCTTCCGGGTCGAACACGCTGCCGTTGACGTACTTCCGTGCAGTGCCCGGCATGATCTGCATGAGTCCCTGCGCGCCGGCCCACGACTGGGCCTGCGGCTCGAATTTCGACTCCTGCCACATCTGCGCCATCAACAGGCGCCAGTCCCACCCCAGCTTCGAGCTGTCGAGCGTCGTCTTGACGAGGTCGTCGTACTTGGTGAGTTTCTCGGTCTGCCCCTTGATGTTGACCTCCTGGCGCCGCTCGCTGAAGCCCTTGCGGTCGGTGAAGTACCTTTCGTAGATGCGCCGGAAGTCGTCCTGCTCCTTGAGGTTGGCGAGCCAGGCGTTGATGACGTTGCCCAGCTCCCAGGCCCTGTCGTCGCGCAGCGCCCAGGCGATCTGCTGGTTGACGCTGAGGACCGGGCGGATGGCAATGTCGCCGTAGTAGGCCTTGTTGAGCTCGGCGATGGTTTCGTTGGCAACGGTGTAGTCGATGTCGCCGTTGGCCACGCGCTGAATGAGCTTCTCGCGCGGCACCTCGCTGTCGACCTGAATCACGTCGATCTCTCCGCCCATCTCTTCACCCAGGTTGTTGAGACGCTGTTGAAACGGCGAATCCTCGGTTATGTGCACCGTATCGTTCTGCGTGACCAACTCGAAGGGGTACTGAAGCAGGCTGTCGGCGGCGGGGCTGGTTTCGGGAATCTGGCCGGCGCGGAGCGAGTCGTAGCGTTCGGGCATCTGCTGCACGAGCACCTGCCGTGTGGCGTGCAGCGGGTCGGTGAAGGCGACCTGTTCGGCGCGGCGCTGCGTGACGGCCAAGCGGTAGGCCACCAGGTCGGCCTTGCCGCTTTTGAGCGCCTCGAACATCTCGTTCTGGTCTTTCATGAGCTTGACCTTGAGCTCGACGCCGAGGTGGTCGGCCAGCTTTTGCAACAGCTCGTACTCGTAGCCCATCGGCTCGCCGCGGTAGAGGAAGTAGCTGACCGGGTTGTAGCCGGTGATGGCAACGAGCGAGTCGCGCTGCTTGATGCGCTGGAGCGTGCTCCCGCGCGGATCGGTGCCCGCCAGCGTGGTGTCTTTGAGTGCCGGAACGATGCCCGTGGAGTCGACGCCGCGATCGATGTCGGTCACGCCGGGGAGCTTCTCGGCGCCGCCGCTGCCGCAACCGGTGGTGGTCATCGCCAGCCCTCCCAGCGCCAGCAGCAAAACGCCGATGAGCGCAACGGGAAGATTCCTCGCTCGTATTCGGTTTTTCCGAAGCTTTTCGTCGGGCGCGTTCGTTCGGTCACTCATGAACAATCGCTCGGTCAGTTGGCCGGTGGAAAAACGGAATGACTCCGTAAGAAAGAGGAGGCCGGCAGGATAGAAGCCGTGCTTGCGATATAGATAAGCTCCGAAATTGAAAGGGCTTCCCCGGGCGACGTTTCCCCGGCGGTCGCATTTTTCGTTTCCGCGGGGTTACGTTCGTGCAAGCCCCGCCCGTGCGATGCGGCGTCCCATTCCGCGTCGCCGAGAAGCGCTTTCTCTCCGAAAACGGCTCGTTCCCGTGTCTACGCCTCCCGCGTTCTACCATCCGCGCTACCGCAACTACTTCTTCGGCCCGCAGCACCCGTTTCGGCCGGCCCGCCAAGAGATGCTGCTGGACCTGCTGGAGGCGCTCGGGCGCGCGCCGGAGCTTTCCGAGCCGCCGCCGGCAGAGCGCGCCGATCTGCTGGCCGTGCACGACGCGGCTTTCGTCGAGGCAGTCGAAGCGGCATCGAAGCGCAGCGGCGGGGCAACGGGCGGGGGACGCTACGGGCTGGGCCGCGGCGGGGACACGCCCGCTTTCGAAGGCATGGACGCCGCCACGCGCCTCCTTGCCGGCGGCACGCTCGAAGCAGCGCGGCATGTCGCTGAAAGCAGCAACAAGGGGAATGAGGGGGACGAACACGCCGCGCTCCAGTTGGGCGGCGGGCTGCACCACGCCCACGCGGGACGCGCCTCCGGGTTCTGCGTCTACAACGACCTGGCGGTCGCCATCCTCCCCTTGCTCGAGAAAGGGCTGCGCGTGGCCTACCTCGACGTGGACGTGCACCACGGCGACGGCCTGCAGTCCATCTTTTACCGCGACCCGCGCGTGCTGACGATCAGCCTGCACGAGTCGGGGCGCTACCTTTTTCCCGGAACGGGCTTCCCTTCCGAGCGCGGCGAAGGGCCGGGCGAAGGCGCCGCCGTCAACGTGCCGCTCGCCCCGCATACCACCGACGAAAGCTACCTCGACGCTTTCGAGGCCGTTGCGGAGCCGGCCGTTGCCGAGTTCGCGCCCGACGCGCTGGTGGTGCAGTGCGGCGCGGATGCGCACGCGAAGGACCCGCTGGCGCATCTGGCGCTTACCACGCGTGCCTACGAAGACGTCTTTCGCCGCATTCGCGCGCTGGCGGCCGAGCACACCGGCGGCCGCCTCGTCGCCACCCACGGCGGCGGCTACGACCTCGACGCCGCCGCGCGCGTCTGGGCAATCAGCTACTTCGTCTTTTCGGGCACGCCGCTCCCGGACGGCCCGCTGCCCGAGGCGTGGCGCGACCGCTGGCGCGGCACCCACGGCGCGGAGCCGGCCCCGACGCTTCACGACTCGGAGGGGCCGGACGTCTCCTCCGAAGAGCGCGAGAACATGCGGGAGCACAACCGCCGCGCGGTCGAGGCGGTGCGGGAGGGGTGGTAGTGTGTTGTCGACCGTCAATGTTTGGACATGGTCTCCTCTTGTCGGCGGGGAGTCCTGGGCAGACCGAAGAAGACGACCGGCGATGGACGACCGACGGTGCGGCACGGAATCGTCCGTCGCCCGTCGTCCATCGTCAGCGCTTCGCGGCAAAACATCAGAGAGCAATGAATCACGCTCGACAGCGCAGTGCAAAGAGAATCAGTTTTCCGTCGAAATCCGCCGTGCGGCGCGAACCTTTCCGGCGCGCCCGCGATAGGCTCCCCATCCGCGCCGTCTTTGCCGCTCCCCGCCGACCCGCCGCCGCCTCCGCCGCATGTCCACCGACGCTCGCCCGGCCGCTGCCGA
>PXTR01000002.1 GCA_003023245.1 Bacteroidetes bacterium QS_8_68_15
ATCTACGACCTCTTCGCCATCCGCGTCGTGCTGAAGAGCGAGGGGCGGAAGGGCAAGGAAGACTGCTGGCGCGTCTATTCGGTGGTGTCGGACCTGTACCGCCCGATGCCCGAGCGCTTCCGCGACTTCATCTCCGTGCCGAAGTCCAACGGCTACCAGAGCCTCCACACGACCGTCGTGGACCCCGACGGGCGCAAGGTCGAGGTCCAGATTCGCACTCAAGAGATGCACGAGATCGCCGAGCGCGGCGTGGCGGCGCACTGGAAGTACAAGGAGGACACCGGAGGCGGCGGCGACGAAGAAATGGACCAGTTCCTCGACTGGGTGCGCGACCTCCTCGACAACCCCGAGGCCGACGAGGCGACCGAGTTCGTGCGCGAGTTTCGCCTCAACCTCTACGACGAGGAGATCTACGTATTCACGCCCCAGGGCGACCTCCTGACGCTCCCCAGCGGGGCCACACCGGTAGACTTTGCCTTCAAGGTGCACACCGAGGTGGGGATGCAGTGCATCGGGGCGAAGGTGGGGGGCAAGATGGTGCCGCTTTCGCAGGAACTCAAGAGTGGCGACCAGGTCGAGATTATCACTTCGAAGAAACAGAGTCCCAGTGAGGATTGGATGAACTTCGTCGTCACGCACAAGGCCCGAAGCCGCGTGCGCCACTGGATCAACCGGGAGCGTCGCGAGGCGACCGAGGGGGGGCGCGAGCGCTGGGAGAAGGCCGCCGCCGACGCGGGGCTGGAGATCAGCGACCAGGACCTTCAGGGCGCGGCGCACGAGTTGAAGTTTCCCGACCTCCAGCAGATGTTCTACGAGATCGGGAGCGGCCTTTTCGACCCGGAGGAGCTGGTGGAGCATATCCGCAGCGAGGGGCCGCAGGGCGGCGGCGATGGGCCCGCGGACGGCGAAGAGGACGAAGAGGCGCTGCGTCTGCGCTACGAGAAGTTTCTCGACACCGCCCAAGAGACGGCCCAACCCGCCCTCAAGGTCGACGGCGAGCTCCAGACCGACCTGGCGACCAAGTATGCCAACTGCTGCAACCCGATTCCCGGCGACGAGGTGTTCGGCTTCATCTCCAAGACGGGCACGATCAACGTGCACCGCACCGGCTGCCGCAACGCCACGCACCTGCTCTCCACGCAGCCGGACCGCATCGTGCCGGTAGAGTGGAGTCGCCAGAAGGACGTGCAGTTCGTCGCGGCCCTGCGCGTGATGGGGAAGGACCGCAAGGGGCTGGTGCGCGACCTGACGAAGGTGATCTCCAACACGCTCGACACGGACATCCGCTCGATCACTGTCGACACCGACGACGGCATCTTCGAGTGTACGCTCATGATTTACGTGACGGGGCTGGACCACCTGCGCCGCGTCATCGAGCGCCTCCGCCGCGTCGACGCCGTGCACGGGGTGTATCGGTTCGAGGAATGAGGGAGGTAAAGGTTGGAAAGGGGCATCCCAGGGGCACTTCTTCCACCACGAGGGTACTAACTACCTCCCTACGGTCGGGTCGCCTTCGGTCAGGGCGGACGGTTGAAGGTTTCTTTTCCCAAAGAGCACCCTTCAACTGTCTAACCTTCAATCTTCCAACTCATCGCCCCTTGACGCTGGAGCAGAGGTCTGTTATACTTCTCGTTACATGCTGGTCGCATCCAGCGCGCCTTCCCCCGAGTGTTCAGTACGAAACCCCTTCATGTCCGAACGAACCACGACGCTGACGAAAAAAGACGTGTCCCGCCGCGTCGCCGAGACGATGGACGCGCCTATCTACAAAAGCGAGCCGTGGGTAAGCGCCGTCCTCGACGCGATGGGCGAGATCATGAGAAACGCCGACCCGGAGGTGCGCATCGAGCTGCGCGGCTTCGGCGTCTTCGAGGTCAAGAAGACGAAGGCCAAGCCGAAGGCGCGCAACCCGCGTACCAACGAGACGGTCTTCATCCCGAGCCGCCGCAAGACGCACTTCAAGCCCAGCAAGCGTCTGAAGGAAGTCCTCCAGGTGCCGCTGCGCGAGCTGGGCTACGCGATTCCCGAGGGCAGCGCCGACGCGCACCTCGAAGACGTGCCCCTCGACGTCGTCGCTGCCGACGGCACGCGCCTCGCTGACGGGGAAGCGGTCGATGGCGAAGCGGTCGATGGCGAAGCGGTCGACGGCGAAGCGGTCGACGGGGAGACATCCGCTCCTGCCGAGGCGCAGCGTGAGACGCAGGTGGCGTGAGCGTGAAGCGTGATGCGTGAAACGTGATGCGTGAGGGGGGTGTGATCCGTGCGTGACGTTGCCGGTCCCGCCCGGGAAAAGAGGAAAAAGCAACGTCGCCTCTCGACGGTGTTGCCGGTACGGTCTGAAACACCGGTGCGGTCTGAAATAGTAGTAAACGGCTTCATCACGAAATACGCATCACGCATCACGAACCGAGGCCGCGTCGTCGCCGTCGACTACGGAACGCAGCGCACCGGGCTGGCCGTGGCTGATCCGCTGCGGGTATTTGCGCAGCCGGCGGGGGCCGTGCCGCCCGGCGAGGTGACGGAGCGCATCGCGGAACTCGTCGCCGAGGCCGACGCCGGGCTCGCCGTGCTGGTCGTCGGCTGGCCGCTGTTGCCGAGCGGGGAGGAGGGCGAGGCGACTGCGCGCGTGGACGCCTTCATCGAGACGCTCGCGGAGGCATTTCCCGAAGCGCGCATCGTGCGCTGCGACGAACGCTACACCTCCGAAAGGGCGCGGGGCGCGATTCGCGAGCACGGCGAGCGGCGCAGCGGCGAGCCGCTCTTCGAAAAAGAGCGCGTGGACGCCGCCGCCGCCGCGGTCATCCTTCAGGATTGGCTGGACGGGTCGGTTGAACGTTGAAGGTGGCATCCCAAGCGTACTTCCACCGCAAGGATATGACCCGCAAGGCGCCCCTCACTTCGTTCAGGGCGCGGATTGAAGGTTTTCCAGGCCGCAAAGCCTGTGGCGGTGAAACAACGCTTTGGTCGGTCCGGTCGCTCCTGCCCCTCACGCTCAACGATCTCGCATCGGGGAGGGCATGCCGCATCGAACATTCTCCGTCACGGAGTGGAGCAATTCAGGTGGTCGATTTCCGGGGCTGGTTGGCCGTCAGGCGGCCCTCGGTCGCGGAACCGTGGAGCCGCGCACCGGGTTGACGAAAACGCGACGGAAAGACGCCGCTTGCGGCGCTGCTCCCCGCTAATTTTTCGAGATGACGCCCGCTTTCTCTGTCATGGCTGACGTAGCGACGGCCCCGCCCGAAACTGAAGCATCTTCCGAGCAAGGCGCTTCGGACGCGCCGGTCGAGATGAGCGACCGCGCCGCCGAAGAGATTCAGAAAATCATGCAAACGAAGAAAATTCCCGAAGGGTACGCGCTTCGCATCGGGGTGCGCGGGGGCGGATGCAGCGGCATGAGCTACGTCCTCGGCTTCGACAAGCAGCGCGAGCACGACAAGCAGTTCGAGGTCGAGGGTATTCCTGTCTACGTCGACAAGCGCCACGGCCTCTACCTGATGGGCACGACCGTCGACTACCACGACGGCCTCAACGCCCGCGGGTTCACCTTCGACAATCCCAATGCGACCGAGACGTGCGGCTGCGGATCCAGTTTCGCCGCGTAGAGGGGGCCGACGATCTCTCCGAAGGCGCGGTTCCCCCGCCGGGAGGGAGCGGCGCCTTTTTGCTTTTCGCAACGCTTTTGCGAACCCCTCGTACCGGGGCGACGCAAGGAAACAGTTGCTCGAATTCCCCGGTTGCATTTGATCCGAGCGCGGCGGCGGTTGCGTAGCGCGTGCTGACTTGCAGCGTCTGCTCCGCAGCGTTTGCTGCCTCGTAGTATTCTTCCCGCGCCTTCCGCTTTGCTGGAAGGCCCTATCTTGGAAGGCACCGCCACCCATGGAAGGCAACTTCTCCAACCGCGTCCGCGACGTCATCTCTTACAGCCGCGAGGAGGCGATTCGGCTGGGCCACGATTACATCGGCACCGAGCATCTGCTTCTGGGGGTGATCCGGGAGGGGGAAGGCATCGCCATCAAGATCCTGCGCAATCTGGGCTGCGACTTGTTTAAGCTCAAGAAAGCCGTCGAGGATACGGTGCGTTCGACCGGCGGCTCGCTGTCGGTGGGCAACATCCCGCTGACGAAGCAGGCCGAGAAGGTGCTCAAGATTACCTATCTCGAAGCGAAGCTCTACAAGAGCGACGTGATCGGGACCGAGCATCTGCTGCTTTCGCTGCTGCGCGACAACGAAAACATCGCGGCGCAAATTTTGCAGCAGGGCTTTTCGGTCGGCTACGACGCGGTGCGCGAGGAGCTCGACTCCATCATCAGCGGCAAACCGTCGTCGGGGTCGTCCTCATCGTCACCGCCCGAGTCGCCCCCCGAAGGTTCGCGCCAGAAGAGCGGAGCCGGCGGCGGCGGCCGCATGTCATCTTCCGGAAACTACGGCAAGGACAAAGGAGATATGGACAAGAGCAAAACCCCCGTTCTGGACAACTTCGGCCGCGACCTCACCGAGCTGGCCGAGAAGGGCGACCTCGACCCCATCATCGGGCGCGAGGAAGAGATCGAGCGCGTCGCGCAGGTGCTCAGCCGCCGCAAAAAGAACAACCCGGTCCTCATCGGCGAGCCGGGCGTCGGCAAGACGGCCATCGCCGAGGGCCTCTCGATGCGCATCGTCGAGCGCAAGGTCTCGCGCGTGCTCTACGACAAGCGCATCGTGACGCTCGACCTGGCCTCGCTGGTGGCCGGCACGAAGTACCGCGGCCAGTTCGAGGAGCGGATGAAGGCGGTCATGAAGGAGCTGGAGAAAAACCCCGACGTGATTCTCTTCATCGACGAGCTGCACACCATCGTCGGCGCGGGCGGGGCCTCGGGCTCGCTCGACGCGAGCAACATGTTCAAGCCGGCCCTCGCGCGCGGCGAGATTCAGTGCGTCGGCGCGACGACGCTGGACGAGTACCGCCAGCACATCGAGAAGGACGGCGCGCTCGACCGGCGCTTCCAGCAGATCATGGTCGAGCCGTCGACGCCGGAGGAGACGGTCGAGATTCTGGAAAACATCAAGCCGTACTACGAGGATCACCACAGCGTCAACTACAGTCAGGAGGCTATCGAGCTGGCCGTACGCCTCTCCGACCGCTACATCACCGAGCGCTACCTGCCGGACAAGGCCATCGACGTGATGGACGAGGCGGGGGCGCGCGTGCATCTCTCCAACATCAAGGTGCCGCAGGAAATCCTCGATCTCGAAGAGGAAATCGAAGAGGTGCGCGAGAAGAAAAACGAAGTCGTCAAGAGCCAAAAGTTCGAGGAGGCCGCGCAGCTGCGCGACACCGAGAAAAACCTGAGTGAAGAGCTCGAAGAGGCCAAGGAGCGCTGGGAAGAGGAGGCCGAGACGGAAGTCTACGACGTCTCTTCGCGCAACATCAGCGAAGTGGTCGCCATGATGACCGGCATCCCGGTCGACCGGATCAGCGAGCCGGAGCAGCAGCGCCTGCTGAATATGGAAGATCACCTCAAGGAGCACGTCGTCGGCCAAGACGAGGCCATTCAGAAGCTCTCGAAGGCCATCCGCCGCACCCGCGCGGGTTTGAAAGACCCCGAGAAGCCGATTGGCTCGTTTATCTTCCTGGGCCCGACGGGCGTGGGCAAGACCGAGCTGGCGAAGGTGCTGACGGAGTACCTCTTTGAAGACCAGGAGAGCCTGATCCGCATCGACATGTCGGAGTACATGGAGAAGTTCTCCGTGAGCCGCCTGGTGGGGGCGCCGCCCGGCTACGTCGGCTACGAGGAAGGCGGGCAGCTCACCGAAGAGGTGCGCCGCAATCCCTACTCCGTGGTGCTGCTCGACGAGATCGAGAAGGCGCACCCGGACGTGTTTAACATTCTCTTGCAGGTCCTCGACGACGGGATTCTCACTGACGGTCTGGGCCGGCAGGTGGACTTCCGCAACACGATCATCATCATGACCTCCAACATCGGGACCGACGAGATCAAGAGTCTCGGGCAGGGGATCGGCTTCACGCAGAAGGACGATGCGATCAACTACGAGTCGATGAAGTCGACCGTGCAGGACGCGCTCAAAAACGTCTTCAAGCCGGAGTTCCTCAACCGGATCGACGACGTGATCGTCTTTCACGCGCTCGAAAAGGAGCACATTTTCGAGATCATCGACATCATGAGCGCCGATCTCTTCGACCGTGCCGACGAGATGGGCATCGACATCGTGCTGGAACGCTCGGCGAAGGAGTTTCTCGTCGAGAAGGGCTTCGACCCGAAGTACGGCGCGCGCCCCTTGCAACGCGCCATTCAGAAGTATGTCGAAGATCCGATGGCCGGGCAAATCCTCAACAGGGACCTCGGCGACGGGGACACGATCACCGTCGGCCACGACGGGAATCCCGAGGAGAGCGAGGAGCTGGTCTTCAGCGTCGAGGAGGGCGAGCCGCGCGTGACCGAAAGCGAAGCGTCCTTGCAAAACGGCGAGGCGGCTTCCGAAAACGGCGAAGCCGAAGGCTCAGCCGAAAATGGACAGGCGGACGCCGCGACGCAGACGGACGGCGAGGCGACCGGCGGGGGAGACGACGGCGGCGAAGCCGAAGAGGAGGCCCGGGCGGCGGGAGAGACGGAATAAGCCGCCGGTAAAACATTGTGAGAGAACCACTTAGGGGTACAGCGCGGGGCCTTGTGAGGGCCGAAGGTCATACCCTCCGCGGTGCATACCCCTGTGGTGCTGTGCCCCTACGGTATGCTTGAAACGTCTATCGGCCCCCTTTTTTACCCCCCATCGCCGAGGCGCGCCTCCAGCAGGTCGGCCATGAGGCGGGCGGTGGGCGCGAGCGCGTGCTCGTCGATATCGAAGCGCCCGTCGTGGAGCGGGAAGCGCGTCTCGGGGCCGCTCTGCGTGCCGACGCGGAGGAGCGCGCCGGGTACCTCGCGGAGGTAGTAGGCGAAGTCTTCCGCGCCCATGCTGGTCTTGGGAATGTCGTAGACTGCCTCAGGGCCGAAATGCGCTTCGATGGCGCGGCGCGCGGCGGCGACGGCCTCTGCGTCGTTGACGACCGGGGGTGCGCCCGTCATCAGGTCCAGCTCGGCGGTGCCGCCGTAGAGGGCGGCCGTCTCCTCGGCCACGCGCTGCATCTTTTCGCGCAGGAAGTTGCGGTCTTTCTCCTTGACGGTGCGCAGCGTGCCGCCGAAGGACGCCTCGGGCGGAATCACGTTGTGCGCCTGGCCCCCCTCGAGGCGGCAGAGCGTCAGCACGGCGGCGTGGCGCGGGTCGGTGATGCGCCCGGCCAGCTGGTAGAGCGCCTGCATGACCTGGTTGGCGATCCAGACCGCGTCGACCGCCTCGTGGGGGCGAGCGCTGTGGCCGGAGCCGCGCCCGCGCACGGTGATGTCGAAGCGGTCGCTCGAGGCGGTGATGGGGCCGGTCTTGAGGCCGTAGCGCCCGATTTCGAGCGTGGGGTCGACGTGAATGGCGTAGACGGTGTCGAGGCCGTCGAGGACGCCGTCGTCGATCATCATCGGTGCGCCGCTGGGCACCGATTCCTCGTTGGGCTGAAAGAAGACGCGCACGCCCCCGCCGCTGGGAAGCTGTTCGCGCCGCGCGTGCAAGAGCAGCGCCACGCCGACGCCGACGGCTGAGTGCGCGTCGTGCCCGCAGAGGTGCGCCACCCCGTCGGCGCGCGAGTGGTAGGATACGCTCTTGGCATCCTGCATCGGCAGCGCGTCGATGTCGGCGCGGTAGCCGACGCGCGGCGGACGCCCATTCGCAGAAGAGGTAGTGCCGCCGATGTCGACCCAGAAGCCCGTTTCGGCGACGGGGCCGTGCACGTCGAGGCCGTAGCGTTCGAGCGTTTCGCGCAGGAAGCGGCTCGTGTCATGCTCCTGCATCCCCACCTCCGGGTGGCGGTGCAGGTGCCGCCGGATGGAAGTAAGCAGCTCCGTGAGCGCCGCGTCATCGCCGCCGGGTCGGCCGTCGTCGGACCCGGAGGCCAGTTTGTCGAGCGAGAGCTGCTCCTGCGGCTGATCGAGTAGCGCGGCGGACGGCATGGGGCAGAAGGAGGCGGGAAAGACAGAATATGTAGCGCTTTACTCGTACCGAAGCGCCGGGCGCGTGATTCTGCCGTCGAAGGTCGTCACGACATCCCGCTGCGGCGGCGCAGGACCCACTCCGCGCCCAGCAGCAGCAGCGCGGCGACGAGGAAGCCGTAGCGCTCCCACAGGCGCGTCTCATGGGGCGTGCGCTCCACGAGCGGCTCCAGCCCGGCGCGGGCGACCTGGGCAGGCAGCCGGGTCGCTTCGTCGTTGCCGGAGGTCGTTTGAAAAGAGCCGCCAGAGCGCTGGGCGATCCGGCGCATCAGGGCGGCGTCGGCGCGGGTGTGGCGGTATTCGAGCGTCGTCTCGCCCACGGTGAAGGCGCCCCGGTCGGTGCCGAGGGTCTGCTCGCCCTTCGTGGCGGTGGCGCGGTAGTCGTAGCGCCCCGGCGGCAGGGCGGGGGCCTCCAGCGCATAGCGCCCTCCACCGAGCGAGCGCATTTGCAGCGAGTAGCGCTTGGCTTCCTCGTCGGAGGGCCCGCCGGTGAGGACGACTTCCACAGAGGCCCCCTCGACGGGATCGAGGGCCGAGTCGTAGACCTGCCCGTTTAGGCGCACGGGGCGGCCGCCGGCGAAGGTGGGGCGGGCGGGCTCGACGCGCACAGGGCGGTCGTTTTCGGCGGCGCTCGTCCACTGCACCAGCCCCGAGAGCAGCGATGGCCAGAGCGAGGCGACGTCGGAGAGGGAGGCCGGCAGGTTGGCCCAGCGCCAGGTGCCGCTGCCCAGCAGCATCGCAGAGCGCTGCCCGCTGCGCCGGCGCGTCAGGAGGAGCGGGTCGCCGGTGTCGACACCGCGCACGCGGGCAGCGGCGAGCGTGCGAGCGGCCGGCGTGAGCTTCCAGCGCGTCTGGTTTTTGCTGAGCGGCGGCAGGCGCGTCCACGGATCGGCGGGGGACGAGGCGCCGCCGGCGGTAGAGGAGAGACGCTCGAAGACCGGGTGACGACGCCCGACGGCGGTGGGCGCGAGCGTCGCCGGCACGCTGCTGGCGCGCACCTGCTCCGGCGCGGCGGGAAGGGCGTCGGAGAAGTGGTTCTGGAGGGCCTGAAGGTCGGTCTGGCGGCTCAGGAGGAAAAGCGCCGGGAGGCCGTCGTCAATGGCCGCGGCCACGCGCCGGGCGGTCTGCGCGGCGACCGCATTTCCCGGAAAGCCTGCCAGCACGGCCACGTCGAAGGCGTCGGCGAGGCTGTCCGGCAGCGCGCCGCCGTAGAACTGGCCCGAGCCGCGCGGGACGCGCGCCGTCACGTCGGCGGCGCGGTCGTTGTCGAGCAGGCGCCGCGTAGACGAGAAGCTCGGGCCGGGCGCCGCGCCCAGGAGCAACACCTGCCGCTGCCGGTCGAGCACGCGCAGCGATACGGGGCGCGTGTTGTTGCGGTAGGTGGCCTCGCCGTCCAGGCGCGCCACGCTCGCCGTCAGGCGCTTGAAGCCCGCCTCCGTGGGCGTGAACGTCAGCTCGACGGTCTGCGCGGCGGAGGAGCCGCCCGGCAGCGTGATCCGCTCGGAGGCGAGCCGCTCGGAGCCGTCGTAGAGGCTTACCTGCACCGCCTCTTGCCCGGCGTATCCTTCCGCCTGCACGCCGATGCGCACGGGTACCTCGGTGTCGGTGTAGGCCAGGTCGTTGGTCCGGGCGCGGCGCAAGATCACGTCGCGGCGGCGTGCCGTGTCGCCGAGCGTGACCGTGTGGATGGGGACGGGGGAGCGCGCCGCTGCGTAGAGCGGGTTGCGTCCCGTGTTGTACTGCCCGTCGGAGGCGAGCACGATGGCGCGCAGGTTCTCGCCGCGGAGCTGCTCGCGCGCCCCTTCGATGGCGGCGGAGAGGTCCGTGCGCGTCCCATCGAAGCGGAGCGAGTCGAAGGGGGCGGCGGGGCCGTCGTCGGCGGCAGAGGAGGAGGAGGGGCCGGGCAGGCGCCGCACCGCGCCGGCGGAGAAGCCGAAGAAGTGCACGCGCGCGTCGTCGAGTGCGTCGCTGCCGCCCGCGAGGCCGTCGAGTGCCCGGCGCGCGACCTCGCGCAGGGCCTCGGTCGTGTCGGCGGCGGCGGCCGAGTCGGCGGCGGTGATGCGCAAGCTCTGGCTGTCGTCCAGGAGGACGGCCACGGCGGGCGGCGTCTCGCGTTCGCTGATCTGCCGCCAGACCGGCTCGAACAGCAAGAACAGCACAATGACCAGCGCCAGAAAGCGCAGCCCGCCCAGCAGCGCCCGCCGGCCCTCCGACAGCGGCGGGCTCGAGCGGCGGTAGACCCCCCACGTCAGCGCCCCGGCGCCGGCGGCGGCCAGCCCCAGCAGCCAGGCAGGATGTCCGAACGAGAGTGGCATGGCGATTGGGTTGAAAGTGGACGGTTGCTCTTCGGGCAAACGAACATTCTACCTGCAACTTTCCATCTCCAACTCACACGTTCCAGACGAGGTAGCTCATGTAGCCGAGGAAGCCGGCGAGCATGACGGTGCCTTCGAGGCGCGTGATACGGCGCCCCGTCCACGCCAGCGGGAAGAGCAAGAGCGCAAAGCCGATCATGACCGGGAAGTGCACGTTGAGGCTCATGGAGTTGACCCGCAGCGGGCGCATCATCGAGACGAGGCCCACCACGAAGAGAACGTTCAGCAGGTTGCTCCCCATCGCGTTGCCGACCGACAGCTCCGCCTCCCCGTGCGAGGCGCTGACCACCGAGGCGGCCAGCTCGGGGAGGCTCGTCCCGATGGCGACGATGGTGAGGCCGATGGTCACTTCCCCGACTCCCATGTAGCGCGCGATCTCGACGGCGCTGTCGACCATCAGGTGCGCGCCGAGGGCGAGGCCGACCATGCCGCCGGCGAGGTAGCCGACCTTCGTTAAAGGGGAGGAGTGCAGGTCTTCCTCGTCCACTTCCACTTCGGCGATGTCGTCGGCGTCGGGCTCCTCTTCCTGCTGCGCGGACTGGCGCTGCGCGTCGACGACGACGAAGCAGAGAAAGCCCAGCAGCCCGCACACCAGCAGGAAGCCGTCCACCGCCGTGATGCTCCCGTCAAGGGCGAAGAGGTAAAACGCCACCATCGCGCCCAGCATCATCGGGTATTCCTTGCGCAGCATCGCCCGGTCGACCGAGAGCGGCAGCAGCACGGCGCTGATGCCCAGAATGAGCGCGATGTTGCAGATGTTCGACCCGATGATGTTGCCGAGTGCGAGGTCGTCCTCCCCGGTGATCACCGAGAGGAAGTTGATGACGAACTCCGGCATCGAGGTACCCAGCGCCACGACGGTGAGGCCCACCACGACCGGGCGCAGGCCGTAGCGCAGCGCCAGCGTCGCGGCGCCTTTGACCATCGCCTCGGCCCCCACGTACAACACGCCGATGCCGATGAGAAAGACGACCGTCGGGAGAACCATGCGGACGAGCGGTCGAGGAAGCGAGAGGCCGCGCGTCCGCCGTCGGTCGGGGGAACGGGGAAAAACTCGTTCGCCGAGCGACGAGGGTTCGTCAAGCGTTGGGGGCGCGTTGCGAAAGTGCCGTGCCCCGAAAGGAGCCGGGCAACAGATCCGACGGGCGCGCGCGCTCCGGGGGTGTCTCGGGAGCACGATCCATCCAAAGCACCCCACCGGGAAGGAGTTCCACCAGCAACTGGCGGCAGGCGCCGCAGGGCGAGCCGTTCGCGTCCTCGCGGCAGGACAGGAAGAGCGCCGGCGAGGCGGAGTCGTCGTCAGCAGCGGAGTTCGCATCGGCAGCAGCCCCCTCCTCGTCGGCGGCGGCGCCGAGCAGGCCGTAGCTGCACGCCGTGCCCAGCGCGTTGCGTTCGGCGCAGAGCACGTGCGACCACTCCGCCGGCGCTGCCGCGTCGGCGTGCGGCTCGACGTTGACGCCCGACACGAGGCGACCCGCCCTGGCGCGCAGCACGCATCCGACGGGAAACTGGGAGGCCGGCACGAGGGCGCGCTCCGCTACTGAGCGTTCTCCGCGACGCACACGCGGTTATCCGGCGGCGCGTCCTGATTGCTGGGCGCACGGAACGGGCCGCCGGGCAACTCCTCTATAAACGCCCGCTCGACGCGCGAAATCGGTCGGCTGAACGCGGCGGCGGCGACCCGGCGACGCCCGCTCGCGACCGCCGTGGTGTACGCATTCAGCGCGGGGGGAATCGTCAGCGAAAACGCGGCGCTTTCCACGCGCACTCCGGGCGCCCAGACGCCGTCTTCGAGGAGAAGCACGGCGGCGGCCGGGCGGCCGGAGAACGGAACGTGCGCCCGCTCGGACGCAGCGCAGGCCCGTTCGTGCAGGTTCGAAAGCGGATCGGCAGTCAAAGGGGCAGAGGAAACCGTTCGAGAAGGAATCGGGCTCAATTGCTTCCGCAATCCGGAGGTTCCTGTGGGCCACGCTGTGCGTTGTGTGGGGCGGGGGGGCTACGGCTCTTTGCCAAGCGTGAATCTATTTGGAGCGGCTTTTTCCTTGGCCCGGCCCACTTGAAGAGGAGGCGACGAAGGGCGAATGTAGAGCGGCGAATGCCGAAGGGCGAGCGGCGTGACGTTCGGGGCGTCCCGGCAGCGTCCCATTCGTCATCCGTCTTTCGCCCCGTGCTCTTCCTCCGGCCCGGGCGGGGCGTCGACCGCGTCGCCGCCGGCGAGGGCGTTGTCCTCGGTGGGCGCGGCGCCCTGGCGCTGGTGCAGCGACGTGCGGGCCTGCTCCAGGAGCGCGGCGGTCTCGCGCACGCTCTGCTCCATCGTGAAGGCGACCTCCACGAGGTCCATCTCGAACTCGTCGTGCATCATCACCGCGTGGCGTGCGTCAGGGTCGAGGTGGAAGGTCTCCTCGTTGGGAATGCCGCCGCCATTGTGCGCTGCCAGTCGGCGCTCTCGGTAGAGGAAGGTTCCATGTCGACCGTCGTGCTCGTTTGGGAAGCGAAAAGAGCGGAAAAGCCAAACGACGCCTCGGCCGGGCCGTTCGGCAGGCGGGGTGAGAATGCAGAAAAGGGGCGCGCCCCCTCTCATGGTCATGGCTCCCGGCCCGACGACGCCGAGGAGCGAGTTCCCGTTCGGGCGACGAGAGCGGAGTCGTCGTCTTTGTAGTCGATGTTTACGTCTTGGTCGGCGTCGCGCTCGGAGGCGGCCCCCGCAAAGCGGCGCACCTGCCCGGTGACGCGCACCGCCTCGCCCGAGGTCACCGGGGCGTCGCCGCTGTCGCTGCGGCCGGGCTGCACCTCGGCCGAACTTACTTGTGGGCACTTGCGCTCGTCGGATCGGTCGGGTCATCGGACGCACTCAAGGTAGCGACGACGGGAAAGTGATCCGGGCCGGCGGCGGGGTCGTGGCCGTGGACGTAGCGCACGTTTTGCAGGTGGGGCGCGAGGGTGGGGGGAAGCAGCAGGTGGTCGAGGGCGCTTAGTTCGCCGGGGCGGTCCACCGTGTCGTCCTCGTCGCGGTCGTAGAAGGCGGTGTAGCGCTCGCGCTGCGGCACGCGCGGCATGACGTTGCGCAGGTCGTCGGCGGGGCCGGGGCCGGCGCGCTTGACCGTGGCGAGCACGTCGGTGACGGGACGGCTCGAAGCCACGTCGGGGGTGGCGGCGTCGAAGTCGTTGAAGTCGCCGAGGACGACGGGGGCGCGTCCGGCGTCTTGCTCGGCGACGACGAGGCGGCGGATGACCTCGGCCTGCGCCTCGCGCTTGTCCGTGCGCGAGCGGTCGGTGGGGCGGGCCAAGAAGTGCACGCCGATCAACGTAATCGGCGTACCCTGCCAGCGGAGGCGCGCGTACATATTTTTGCTCACGCCGTAGTCCTCGCGCGATGAGCCGACGCGGGCGCGCTCGTCGGTGCGGCCCGTCGCGGTGACGGGGACGCGCGCGAGCAATCCCACATCCTGGCCGGTAAAGTGGTCGGTGCCCTGCACGAAGTGCGCGGCGTAGTTCATGCCCTCCAGCGGCGCACTTCGGGCGAGCTGGTTTAGCACGTCTTCGTTCTCGACCTCCTGGAGCATCACCACGTCGGCGTCGAGGCGGCCCAGGAGGCGCGCCACCCGCTTCAAGTGCGCCTGCGCGGCCTGCGGGTCGCCGCTGCGCGCGAAGCCGGTGCGTCCCTCGTCGCCGCGCCCGTCGAACAGGAACTCGGTGTTGAGCGTGGCCAGGTGCAGCGAGCCGCCGGAACGCGAACGGTCGGAAGCGGCGCGTGCGCGAGAAACGTCGCGCTCGGCGGCGGCGGAACCGTCTTCGGAAGCCGGCCGCCCCCCGCGCGTGCAGGCGGCGGTGAGGAAAAGAAGCGCCGCGGCCAGACACAGCACGACCCGCCGTGGCGAAGCAAGGCGGGCCGCGTGCAGATACTCAAACGTCATCGTAATGGGTCGAAGCAGGATTTGTTGAATCGACAACCTTCTACCAGACCTCACCGCACATTTTCGTAGAAGCGAAACCGGTCCTCGTCGACTTCGTGACGCTCCGGATCGACCTTTTCCCCGCGCGCCGCCCAGTTCGGGTGGCGACCGCCGCCCATCGAGCGCTCACTGAAAAAATGGCGCGTGCCTTTCGGGAAAGGGCGTTGCGAGGCGGGGGCGCTTCGGACCTGGTGCGCGATCAGAAGGGCGCGCTGCCAGCCGTCTTCCTGCGAAGAGGCGTCGAGGCTGGTGTAGAAGGCCCGCTTGCGGCTGCCCGGGTTGAAGGCGCTGAACTGGTAGGGGTCGAGCACGGCTCCGCGGTAGGAGTCGTTGCCGCGGTAGCCGGTTTCCACGCGATTGCGCACCACCCAGGCGACCAGTTCTTGCTCCTCCGGGCGTTTCGTTTCGGAGTAGATGCAGCGCGCGAGCCACAGCGTCTCGGTGTCGATCTGCTCCGGGGGAAGCGGCTTCATCTTTTCGAGGTTGGCCCCTGCGCGAGCGGCCTGCGCGTCCGCCGAGAGCGCTTCGTCGGCCTGGTCCGTCGAGTCGGCCGCACGGCTGCCGCCGGGCACGAAGGCCGCCCCGAGTGTCTGCTCCAGAAGGGGGCCGCCGCTGACCAGTGCGGCCGCGCAGATGAGCAAGAAGAACGCGGCGGCGGCGGCGGCCGTGCGTACCTTCTCACTACCCAAAATCATCGTGGGGGACCCCTTCTGGGTGCTCATGGACATGTGAAGTCAGGGAAGGAAAACCGGGGACAAGGCAGAAGCCGTCGCGCAAGCGTCTCAATAACTGCGAAGAAACAGATGCGCAACCGCTTAGCGTGCTGCTTAGCCTCCCAAAACAGCTGGGGGCGCACTCGGTTTCTGAATCCAAAACAGATTTCAATTTTTTGTAATCCTATGACATGCAAATACTTATAGGCAAAAAGAATGGCGATTCACTGTTCCTTACTACTGGTTTGTCAATCGTCAATCTTCTGGCAGGGGTCTCCGCTTGCCTGCGGGGTCCTGAACAGACTGAACAAGACGATAGACGACCGACGACGCCGATGCGGAATGGAATCGTCCATCGTCAACGCTTCGTGGCAGGACGTCAGAGGGAAAAGAATTACGCTTGACAGCGCACTACCCCCTTCAACGGGCGGCGCTTTCTCTCAATCGACAACACAAAAAGCTTACCATTTCGGTTGAAGCAGCAGAAAAATAGCGGTTCGTTACGGAAAGCTGAGTCGTGTGGCCTCATACCGCCCCGTCGTAGAATGAGAGAACGCCGGAGGTTTTTTTCGTCGGAATATTTTCCAAGTTTCCCGGTTGCCCGTAGCCGCCCGCGTCTTCTCGCTCCCCCGAGTGTTTTCCCGGTGTTTTCCCAATGCCCATCCCCGCCTCGCCGCCGCTTCACGCGCTGGCAGACGAAAACATCCCCTTCGCGCGCGAGGCGCTGGAGACGCTGGGGCAAATGACGGCCGTTTCCGGGCGCGCCCTTCGGCCCGCGGACGTGGCCGGCGCCGACGTGCTCTGGGTGCGGAGCGTCACGCCCGTAGGGCCGCCGCTCCTGGCGGAGGCGGAGCGGCTGCGGTTCGTCGGCTCGGCGACGGCGGGAACCGACCACGTGGACCGCGCCTTTTTGCAAGAGCAGGGAGTGGCGTTCGCCCACGCGCCGGGCAGCAACGCCTCGTCGGTGGCCGACTATGTCGCCGCGGCGCTGCTGTCGGCGGCCGCGCGCCGCTCCGAACGGCTGCGAGGAAAGACGGCGGCCGTCATCGGCTGCGGGGCGGTGGGGGGCCGCGTGGCGCGCCGGCTCGACGCGCTGGGCCTGCGCGTCTTGCGCAACGACCCGCCGCGGGCCGAGCAGGCCGAGCGCGAAGGCTACGCGCATCCCTTCCGCCCGCTCGAAGAGGTGCTCGCCGCCGCCGATCTCGTCACGCTCCACACGCCGCTGACGAGCGAAGGTCCGCACCCCACGCACGCTCTCATCGGCGAAGGCGAACTGGCGGCGATGCCGACCGGCGCGTGGTTCGTCAACACGTCGCGCGGCGGGGTGGTGGACGGCGCGGCGCTCTCCGAGGCCCTCGCGCGCGGCGCAGTCGGCGCGGCCGTGCTGGACGTGTGGCCCGGCGAGCCGGCGCCCGATCCGTCGCTGGTGGCTCGTGCCGAGGTGGCGACGCCGCACATCGCCGGCTACGCCTTCGACGGCAAGGTGCGCGGCACCGAGATGCTCTACCGCGCGCTCTGTGATCACCTCGGCACGCGCCCGCGCTGGCGGGCTGAGGACGTACTGCGGGCGGAGGACGACGCCTTCGAGCTCGATGCGCCCGACTCGTCGCTCGGCGAGGCCGCGTGGCTCGACGCGCTCGCGCGGCAGATGTACGACGTGCGCGCCGATGATCGCCGCCTGCGTGCTGCGCTCGCTGGCGCCGCGGGCGACGAGGAGCGCGCCGCCGCCTTTGCCCGGCTGCGCCGCGACTATCCGCGCCGGCGGGCGTTCTCGCGCTTTCGACTGGAGGGCGGTGAGGGACCGCCCGAGGGGCGTGCGGCGGCGGCGAAGGGCTTGACGGTGCGCGTGAACTGAGCGCGCGGACCTACTTTGCCGCTCACGTCCGCGCCACGCCCGCCACGTGCGGGCGAACCGGGTTCAGCGCGCTGCCGGAGGGAAACCGGTCGATTTGCACGTCCGCGAAGCCGGCTGCGCGGATGAGCGCGCCGGTGCGCTGGTCCGGGCGGCAGCCGTCGGCGAGGCGGCGCCAGGCCGGCTTGACGGTGCGCTGCACGCGGCGGCGCGCGCTCCCTGCCGCGGCGGCGACGTGCTCGAGGAAGTGGAAGCGCCCGCCGGAGGACAAGACGCGCCGCACCTCCGCGAGCGCCTGCGCCGGGGCGTCCACCGAGCAGAGCACCAGGGTCGAGATTACCGCGTCGGCGCGGTCGTCGTCGAGCGGGAGCGCCTCGGCGCGCGCTTCATGCACCTGGGCTTCCATGCCGCGCGCTTCGGCCTTTCGGCGCAGCGCGGCGTGCATGTGCGGATTCGGCTCCACCCCGGTGTAGCGCACGCCGGGCGGCAAGTGCGCGAGGTTCACGCCCGTGCCGGGGCCGATCTCCACCACGCGGTCCCCGGGGGCGATCTCCGCGAAGAGGCGATCTTTCCGCTCGCCGTACTGGCGTTCCTGCGCGCCGTCGGCGAGGCGCATCAGGGCGGCGAAGTAACGCTGCGACAAGCTCATGGGGGCATGGGAGAGCGGAAACGCAGAAAGAGAGAGGACCACTCGTTTTGCGAAGAGGTTACGCGCGGCTCGCATTCGGGGTGGACGCGCGGGCGGAACGAGAACTACGCTGAACAGCGAACGTCTGCCCTTTTATCCTTGCCCTACCGAATTGCTATGGCGTCCATTGCCAAAGTCATCGAGGTCGAAGCCGAAGGCGACACCGTCGAAGAAGCGGTCGAGTCTGCCGTCGATGGCGCCTCGCGCTCGGTGCGCAACATCGAGAGCGTCTACGTGCGCGACATCGAGGCCGTCATCGAAGACAACCGGGTCGCGCACTACCGAGTAGACACGAAAATCACGTTCCTCGTCGAAGGCGGCGAGGCAGGGTAAACGAGCGCTCGGTCGAACGCTGTCCGCCGATTTCACCTGGTCCACACGTCGTAGAACATGCCGCCGGCGACGCTCAGCGCGTAGGTGACGAACGCCCAGCGCAAGATGCGATCGGGAATGTGGCCGGCAGCCCACACGCCGAGGCGGGCCCCCAGAATGGACGGTCCCGCCAGGAGTGCGGCGCGCACGACGTCCACGTAGCCGACGGCGGTGCCCGGCAGCCCGGAGGTGCCCCACCCACTGGCGGCGTAGCTGACGACGCCCACCAGCGAGATGAGGATGATCGTGCCGCTGGAGGTGCCGGAGGCGCGGTTGATCGGCAGACCCAGCAGGCGGTGGTACGTCGGCACCAGCACGACGCCGCCGCCGACGCCCGCGGCCGGCGAGATGATGCCTGCACCGGTACCCACCCCGGCCAGAAGCGGCCAGGGGCACCGGTCGTCGTCCTTGCCAGAGGCTGCTTTTTCGTCCGGCGACGCTTCCTCGCCTAATGCGGAGGAAGACGCGTCGCCGCGCACCATGCGTGCGCCCACGACCACCAGCAGCGTCCCCAGGACGATCTGGAAGACCGTCCGGTTGTACCACGGCTGCGTCGTGACGAGTTGCGTGGTGGCGACGACGGCGACGGCGGCGCACAGGCCCACGCGCCGGGCCACGCGCGGTGACAGTTCGCCGGCGCGGTAGCGATAGTACGCGCTGGCCGTGCCGACGACGAACGTGCACAGCAGGCTCGACCCGACCGTCAGCTTCGAGATCGCCGCGTTGCCGACCCCGACGGTGCTGAAGTAAAATAGAAGCAGCGGCCCAAAGAGCGAGCCCCCACCGATCCCGAGAAGCCCTGCGACGACGCCCGCCGCCAGGCCCAGCCCCACCAGCAACAGGATTTGAGGGGGGGCCATCGGTTCGAGTATGGGCGCGCGGGCGTTTTTCGTTTGAGGGGCCGCTGGACCGGTAAGAACGCTTGAGTTGCGCCCTGCGGATCTACTCGTGTTTTCTTCCACGCGAGCCGTTCCGGTTCTCCCTCCTCCCAGACTCCCGCCCCCCCGCACTCAATCCAGTGCGTCGTGGTAGGCGTCGCCGTCTTGGAGCAACGCGACGGCGCGTTCGGCCTGCACGTCGTGCCGGAGGGACGCGCGAATTTGCGTGCGTCGGTCGACGGAGCGAGCCAGGATTTCTGTGCGCAGCTGCTCTTTGAGCGATTCTGCCTGCTCGGTGAAGGCGGCCTCTTTCTCCGCTTGCAACGCTTCGCGCAGGGCGTCGACCTCCTCCCCGGCCTCGTCGTAGCCGCCCTCGGTCAGCTCGGCGGCCAGTTCGTCGGTGGCGCGCTCCGCGTCGGTTTCGTAAGACACATTCTCGGCGTCGAGCCACGTCTGGAAGGCGGCCAGCGTCTCGTCGGACGGGGTAAACGAAGCGCCGACCGGCGGATGATCGGCGGCGTACTCGTTGGCGAAAAAGAAGAACGCGGCACGGCGCGTGAGCGCTTCCTCCAGCGGCGGCGGCGGCGGCGGCGCGACGCGCACGTCCGGCGCGATCCCGCTGCCGCTCTCGACCGTGCGGCCCTCGTCGGTGGTGAAGGTCGTGTCGGACTGGCGGGCGCGCGTGAGGCTGTCGGCGCGGGTGTAATTGACGGACTGAATGGCGCGCCCGCTGGGCGTGAAGTACTGTGCGGTCGTCATCTTGAGCGCGGCGTTGTACGGCAGCTCGCGCACCGTCTGCACCAGCCCCTTGCCGTAGGTCGTTTCGCCGACGACGAGGCCGCGGTCGTGATCTTGCACCGCGCCGGCGACGATCTCGGAGGCGGAAGCGCTCAGTTCGTTCACCAGCACCACCAGCGGCACGTTTGGCAGGAGCGGCGCGTCGGAGGAGGTGCGAAAGGTATCGTTCATCTTCTCGTTGCGCCCGCGCGTGGAGACGACCTCTGCTCCGTTTTCCAGAAAAAGATCACTGACCTCGACGGCTGCGCCCAGGAGGCCGCCGGGGTTGTCGCGCAGGTCCAGCACGACGCCGCCGAGGTCGCCCGCGTCGGCCTGCTGGCGAAGCTCCGTCAGCGCCGTGCGCACCTCCGGCGCAGCGGTGCGGGTGAAGCGCTCCAGCTTCACGTAGGCGATGGGGGCGCCGGCGGGAGAGGAACCGTCGTCTGTCAAAAACCCGCGGTACGGCACATTGTCCAGATCGACGCGCTCGCGGGTGAGCACGAACGTCAGCGGCTGCGGGGCGCCGGCGCGCTCGACGACGACCTCGACGGTGGTGCCCGGCTCGCCGCGCAGGAGGCTTTGCACGTCGCTCATCGAAAGACCGGAGGCGGACTGCCCGCTGATTTTCGTGATGACGTCCCCGGCGCGCACGCCCTGTTCGTAGCCGCTGGCCCCTTCGAGCGGAGCGGCCACGACGAGCTTCCCGCCGCGCCGCGCCACGTCGATCCCCACGCCGCCGTAGCGCCCGCGTGTGATGATTCGGAGGTCGGCGCTTTCCGCCTCGCTGACGTAGCTGGTGTACGGATCGAGCTCCGCGAGCATCGCGTCGACGCCCGCCTGCATCAGAGCCCGCGGAGGAATGTCCTCGACGTAGCCGGTCGCCAGCTCTTCATAGACGGCCCCGAAGATTTCGAAATTTTTGCGCAGGGCGAAGAAGTCGTCATCGGGCCACAGAAAGCCGCCCGTAGCGCCGACGGCGAGTGCCAGCAGCGCGATGAGGACCGGCCGGGCGCGACGGAGGCCGTGCTTCATGGCAGTTACTGGAAAAGAGAAGAAGAAGGGATGAGAAGACGCCTCCACGTTCCGTCTCCCCCTTCACGCCAAAGGCGTCTTTCCTTCACGCCGAAGACGTATTGCGACGTGTGGTGAGGATGGAGATGTAGATCGAGATCTCGTACAGGAGCAACAGCGGCAGCGCCACGATGATCTGCGAGATCGGGTCCGGCGGGGTGAAGAAGGCCGCCAGGACGAGCACCACCATGAGCGCGTACTTGCGGTAGGAGCGCAGCATGTCGGGGGTGACGAGGCCCATGTTGGTCAAGAGGTAGACCGCCACCGGAAGCTCGAAGAGCACGCCCGTGCCCAGCGTCCAGAAGATCAGCAGGTTGAAGTAGCGGCTGATGTCGAACTCGTTGATGACCTCCGGGGAGATCTGGTAGTCGGCAAAGAACTGAAGCGCGATGGGCGTGAGAACGAGGTAGCCAAAGGCCACGCCGATCAGGAAGAAGCCGCTGGCAAAGGCCGCCGAGAAGCGCAGGTTTTCCTTTTCTTCCGGGTAGAGGGCCGGCTCGACGAACTTCCACATATAGTACACCGCCACGGGCGAGCCCAGCACGAAGCCGGCGGCCACGATCATGCCGATGTCGGCGAAGAACTGCCCGGTGACGGTGCGGTTGAGCAGCGTGACCTCGACCGCGTCGATGGCGAGCAGGCGGTACATGAAGAAGTCCGGCGCGAGCGGCCCCAGCAGCACTTCGCTCTGAATCCAGGGACGAAACAGGACGCACACGACGATGCCGGCGACCAGCCCGCCGATGCCTTTGAAGAGGCTCCAGCGCAGCTCTTCGAGGTGGTCGATGAAGGACATGTTGCCCTCCGACGGCAACTGCGGCTGCCGGTCGGCCGTCCCGTCGCCGGAGGGGCCTCCAGGGGGCGGCGCGTCGGGCGGTCCGCCGCCGGAAGACGGGCCGCCGCTGGGGGACGGCGTCGTTTCGGGAGCGGGGGAGGGGCGCGAGTCAGACATGCGCGCTGCGCGGTTGCGGGTTCGAGGTCCCGGATTTCGAGTCGGAGTTTGGTTCGGATCTGAAAACCGTCAACCCGCCCCCCGAAACTCGCAACCCGCACCCTGAACGTAGTGAAGAAGTGCCCGGAAACCGACGAAGTCACAGAGAGTCGTTGTTGCTGCGGCCGCCTTCGCGCAGGTTCAGGTCCAGAAGCGAATCGACCCAGAGCCCGTCGGCCTCCAGGCGCGTGCGCCCGCTCGACCACGTAAAGCTGAAGAGCGTCATCAGCCCAGCCACCTCGAAGCCTTCTTCGCGCAAGAGGGCCACCGCGCGCGTGGCGCTGCGCCCGCTGTTGAGGATGTCGTCGACCAGCACGACGGGTTCGTCTCGGCTGATCGGGCCTTCGACGAGGCGCTGCCGCCCGTGTCCTTTGCGCTCCTTGCGGATGAAGCCGCCCTTGAAGGCGAGCGTGTCGTCCGCGGCGTCGGCCACGCCGTCACCGCCGACGTCCGGCCCTTCGGCGTCAAGCACCGAGCAGACGATGCTGAACGCGCCGAAGCCGTAGCCGGCGACCTGACGGTGTCCCTTTGCGCGCATCCGCTCGGCCAGCACCGCGCCGACCTCGCCGAAGACGTCGCCGTCGAGCATGGGTACGCGCGTGTCCAAAAGCCAGCCGATGGGCTTGCCGCGCGGGTCGGTGATTTCTTCGTCTTCGCGGCGCACCAGCGAGTGCTCGTAGAGGCGGCGCCCCAGTTCCACGAGATCGGCGTAGGTCGATGTCGAGAGCGTGCCGGGGTCCATCGGGCGGGCGAGCGAGCGGCTGCTGGTGTCGGAGTGGCTCCTTTCTCAAAACCCCTTCTCCCGCCGATCCGTTCCGCGCCTTGGGGGTGAGCGGGCGGGGGTATGGGAGTGCGGGGAGGTGGGAGTGCGGGGGTTTTCGTTCCGCGGCTCCGGTAGTGGAACTGAAGCGTGCAAGCTTCGCGCTACGTCCTGCTGCCTTCCTTTTCTTCACGCCGATGCCGTGTCTCACCCCCACACGCCCGAACGTCCACACCCCCGCACCCCATCACGCCACCACGAAGTCGTAGAGCGGGAACGCCTCGCACAGCTCGTCGACGGCGGCGCGCGCCTCGCGCCGGCGGCGGCGGTCGTCGTCTTCGGGGTCGGAGAGCACGCGGTCGATGAGGGCAGCCACGCGCTCGAACTCCTCGGGCCCGAAGCCGCGCGTCGTCATCGCGGGGGTGCCCAGGCGCAGGCCGCTGGTGACGAAGGGGCTTTTGTCGTCGAACGGGACCATATTTTTGTTGGCCGTGATGCCGGCGGCTTCGAGGGCCTGATCGGCGGCTTTGCCGGTGAGCCCTTTCGAGCGCAGGTCCACGAGCACGCAGTGGTTGTCCGTCCCGCCGCTGACGAGGTCGTAGCCGCGCTCGGCGAGCGCTTCAGCCAGCGCCTTGGCGTTGTCGATGATCTGCTCGGCGTAGTGGCGGAAGTCTCCGGAGAGCGCCTCGCGGAAGGCTACCGCCTTGGCAGCGATCACGTGCATCAGCGGGCCGCCCTGCGTGCCGGGGAAGACCGACGAGTCGAGCAGCTCGGTCATCATCTTGGTGCGGCCGCTTTTGCTGGCGGTTTTGCCGAAGGGGTTTTCGTAGTCGCCCTTCATCAAGATCATGCCGCCGCGCGGGCCGCGCAGGG
>PXTR01000003.1 GCA_003023245.1 Bacteroidetes bacterium QS_8_68_15
TGGGAGGGAGGAGGTTTTCGGCATGACGTAAAGACTTCATGACCGCGCGGCGCTGACGTTACGACGCGGCGCGTCGGTGTGTCTTGCGGGAAAAGTTGCTCCCCGCTTTTTCCCCTTTTTGTCATGCCTCCCCTCGGGGATTCCTCCGTCTCGGACGATTCGCCCGGCTACACGGCCCCCCCTTCCGCCGACGGCGACGACGCGCTGCTCCGCGAACCCGCCGCCGCCCAGCGCCCCGTGCCCGAGGCGCTCCTGCAGGACCTCTGGCGCCGCCGGCACTTCGACACGAGCGCGCTTCACACGACGGACGGACGCCCGATCGGCGTGCTCGATCCGGGCCGCCTTAACACCGACGCCGGGCCCGACTTCAATGAAGCGCACGTCCGCATCGGGGGGCGCGACTGGCACGGCGACGTGGAGATTCACCCTGCCTCCGGCGGCTGGTTCGACCACGACCACCACCGCGACGCGCGCTACAACGCCGCCGTGCTCCACGTCACCCTCTACGTCGACGACTGGACCGGCGGCCTGATCCGCGAAGACGGCAGCCCGCTGCCCGAGGTGGTGCTGGCCCCGCACCTGACGGCGCCGCTGCGCGAGCTGCTGCACGACTTTCGCACCCGCGAGGACGAGGGGCTCTTCTGCGCCCCGCGCTGGAACGAGGTGCCCGACCAGAAACGCACGCGCTGGATCGCGGAGATGACCGAAGAGCGCCTGGAAGCGAAAAAAGAGCGCCTCGTCGACCGGTACTTCGCCACGCCCGATCTCGAAGCGCTGCTGCACGAGCGTCTCTTCGCCGGCCTCGGCTATTCCAAAAACGACGCGCCGATGAGCGACCTGGCGCGCCGCACGCCCGCCACCGCCGAATACGCCACCGACCTCGCCGAGCGCTTCGAGCAGCTGGAGCACACCTTCGACCTGCCCGCCCCGATGGCGTCGGAGCGCTGGCAATTTTTTCGCCTGCGCCCGGCCAACTTTCCCCCGCTTCGCATCGCGCAGGCGGTCGCGCTGGTCGCCCCCGGCGGGCTGCTACACCGCGACCCGCTGGGCCGCCTGCTCGACGCCGTGCGCTCCGACACCCCGGCCCGCGACTTGCGCGCCGTGCTCGAAGCCAACGCGCCGTCGGACTTCTGGAAGACGCACTTCCACCTCGAAAAAGCGACCGCCGAACGCGACCCGTCCGTCGGGCGGCGGCGCGTCGACACGCTGATCACCAACGCCGTGGCGCCGATCCTGCTCCTCTGCGCTGAGCAGCACGGCGACGACGCGCTCGCCTCGGCGGTGCGCGCGTTGCTGCACGACCTGCCGGCCGGGAGCGACCGCGTCACGCGCCGCTTTCGGGACCTGGGCACGCGCCCGCAGGACGCCTTCGAAGCACAGGGGCTGCACCAACTCTACCGCACGCGCTGCTGCGAAGGGCGCTGCCTCGACTGCACAATCGGGCAACATCTGGTCGACCCGCCCTGAGACTGCCGGCGGACCGTCAGCGGGCCGCGTTACGGGGAGGTCGCTGCTTCGCCGTCCGCCGTGTCGCTCGCGGCGGAGCCGGAAGCGGGTTCCGGAAGCCCCCGGCGCTGCTCGCCCTCCGACGCGCCGCCTCGTCGTTGCGGGCGCCCCTGCTGCGACCGGCGCTGCCGGCGCTCGGCCAGCGCCTGGCGCATCGTCATCTCCCCGGTCGTGCTCTGGAGACGCTCGTAGAAAATGGGGGCGACGAAGTAGCGCCCTTCGGTGTACGCCTCGTCGCGGGCCTGCGGAAGCGAATCGGGGAGGGCGCGGCGCTGGGCGCGCGCGCTGTCAGCGCCGGGGGCCATGCGCTGCGTGACCGACGGGTAACGCACCGCCTTCAGCAGCGAGCGGTAGCGGTTGCGCGCAGCTCGGTGCTCCGAGAGGGTGGCCCCGAGGGTGCGGTGCATGCGCCGGTAGTCGGGCAGGTTCTCTTCGAAGCGGTCGACGAGCTGCTGGTTTTCATCGAGGATCTCCTCGTGGCGCTCCACGGCCCGGTCGTACTCTTCGGCGACCACGCGCAACGCCGAGTCGCTCTGTGCGGCCTGCCGCAGCAAGTCCAGATCGGCGCGGGCGCGCTCCAGGTCGCTGGCGAACAGTTGCACCGATTGCCGCATCTCCGGGAGCATTTTTTCCTGCGCGTCGTAGCGCCCATAGGTGCGGCACCCCGACAGCAGCACGGCGGCGGCGGCGACGACGGCGACGGTGGCCCGCACCACCGCCGGCGTCAGCCCGCCTGCCCTCCTCGCGGCGGATTCCCCTCCGCCTGGCGTGCGCGTCGGCGGAGGCGGGGCGGAAACGGTCGTGGTCGTCGTATTCATGGCGTACGTCGAAAACACGGGCGTCGAGAACGATCTCGAGGAACAACGTTTCTGCGCGAGGGGCCCGCCAAACGAGAGCTGTTCGCGCGGCTTCGGAAGAGCCCCGGCGGCCTTCACAGTACACGGTGCGGAGCCTTACCGTACACGGTACGGAGCCTCCGTCTTTCCTGCACGCCGCTTTTCTCAAAATGAGCGTCTTTGGGTGTTTTTCAACCGTTCGACAGCGGATTTCGCCGAATCAGCACGTTCTCGATTGCACCGCCCCGGCGCTGATGAGCATTATGTGAGTGTGGCTCCGATTGGTCATCCAACCGAAGCCAGCGGTTTTTCGATTCTCGCTTTCGCCCAACGCCATGATTAAAAAGCACCTCACGCAGGTGGTGTTCTGGTCTGCGCTCCTGCTCTCCGCCGTCAGCGTCGGGCTGGTCATAGTCCTGGTCGAGCCGTACCGCTGGATGGGCCTTGCGGTCATCGCCGCCTCCATTCTGTTCAACCTGTGGAGCGTCCGCCGGAGCGAAAACACCGGCTTCGTCGTCTCGCGCGAGCACCGGCGCGCCTACGAACCCGCGCGCCGCTTCAATATGATTCAGGTGTTCGTCGTGTTCGGCGTCGTGATGGTGCAGTGCTGCATCGGCGCCTATGCGTTGCTTGTGTGATGCGTGATGCTGCCAGTTTACGGCCGTCAGAGGAACATTCGAGCGCCACCGCTTTCTGAACGGCATTGCCGGTAGAATCGGAGCGCGAGCCACTTAGCCTGCTGTCATCACGCATCGCGAGTCATGCATCACGTTTTACGCATCACGCATCTGAAACACGGCTCCCGGCAGCAGGGTAAACGCCGACGCAAGCATTTTTCGTATCCCGCCGGTCTGTGCCCTGCGCTATGAGTGAAGAAACGCGCTCCCTCGTCGAACGGTTGCGCCGGCGGCTGCACCGCACCGTGCGACGCCTCACGCTCGGCCAGCTCTGCTTCGGCCTCGTGCTTACCCTCGGCGCCGCCGCCGCACTCTGGCTGACGGTCGCCGCCGCCGAGGCGGGCCTGTGGATGTCCTCCGGCCTGCGCACCGCGCTCATGGCCGTCGTCGGCGTCGGCGTCGCCGCCCTCTTCGGCGTCTACGTCGCGGGCCCGCTCCTGCGGCTGAGCGGCCTGATCGGACGCCCCTCCGACGAAGACGCCGCCCGCCAAGTCGGCCGCCACTTCCCGGAGCGCGTGGCCGACCGCTTCGTTAACCTCCTCCAACTCGCCGGCGGCCGCGGCAGCAGCGACAACGGCGACGACAGCAGCAATCCACTGGCCGACCGCGCCGTGACCCGCCTGGGCCGCGAGGTCGAGGCCGTCGACTTCGAAGACATGGAGGACTTTTCGCGAGCGCGCCGCGCCTCACGATGGGCCGCGCTTCCCGTCGCGGGTCTGCTCGTCTTCCTGCTGGCCGCGCCGAACACCTTCCTGGGCGCCTCCGGACGCCTGCTCGCGCCCACGGCGCACTTTCAGCGGCCCGCACCCTTCCAACTGTCGCTCTCGCCCGGCGAGGCCGACCTCGTGGAGGGGGACTCGCTGACCGTCATCGTGCGCGCGCAGCCGACCGCGCGGGGCGCCGACCTGCCCTCCACCGTCACGCTCCAAGCGCAGGCCGACGGCTCCGAGCACATCGAGGAGTTCACCCTCTCCCCTGCCGACGCCGGCGGGACGCGCTTCCGCTACGTCTTTACGGGGGCACGCGAGGACTTCCGCTACCGCGCCGCCGCCGAAGCGAACGGACGCTCCCTGCGCACCGCCTGGCGCGAGGCGCGCGTTCGAACGCGCCCGGCCGTCAGCCGGCTCCAAGTCACCCTCGACCCGCCCGCGTACAGCGACCTGCCGGAGCGCGAGCGACCGCCCGGCGCCGGGGACGTGAGCGCGCTTCCCGGCACCGAGGTCACCGTCGAGGCCCAGCTCGCCGGCCCCGACGTGAGCCGCGCACTCCTGCGCTTCTCCCCGAGCGGCGACGTAGACACCCTCTCCGTTGAGGACGGCACCGCACAGGAGACGTTCACGCTTCCCCCCGAACCGAGCCGCTACCACCTCGCCCTCACCAGCGAGGACGGCGCGCAAAACGCCGACCCCATCGAATACCGGCTCCAGCCCACTTCCGACGCTGCGCCCACCGTCAGCCTCACCGCGCCGGCCCCCGACGCCGCCCTCACCGACGCGCGCCGGCCCACGCTCCGCTGGCAGATGAGCGACGACTTCGGCTTCGCCGCGCAGACGCTCTACTGGCGCCGCACCGAGCGCGCCCACGGCGACGCGATGAACGACTTCCAGTCCGTCGATGTGCCGGTCGGACGACCCGGTCTGCTCGACCAGCAGGTCGCCTACGACTGGCTGATCGAGCAGACTACGGGGATGGATCTGGCTTCCGGCGACGTAATCGAGTACTACGTGCGCGTCTGGGACAACAACCGCGTGGCCGACTACCAGTCAGCACGCACCCAGACCCGACGCCTGCGTCTGCCTTCCACCGACGAGCAGTACGAACAGCTCGACGAGACGCAGCAGAGCGCTTCCGAGCAGATGAAGCGCCTCGAAGAGCAGAGCGACGAAACGCAGCGCCAGTTCGACCACCTGCGCGAGTCGCTCCGCCGCAAACGCGAGGGGGACTGGGAAGACCAACGCCAGGTCGAGCAACTTCAGAAGCGCCGGCAGCAGCTCCAGCAGGGCGCCAAGCAGCTCACGCGCCAGATCGAAAAGGCCGCCCGCCAGATGCAGAAAGACGAGCTTGCGAGCCCCCAGACGCAACAGGCCTACAAAGAGCTTCAGCGCGTGGCGCGCCAGTTGCAGTCGCCGAAGATGAAGAAGGCCCTCCAGAACCTGCAAAAGGCCATGCAGGAGATGGACATGAAGAACATGCAGCAATCCCTCGAAAACTTTCAGTCCAGCGAGAAGCAATACCGCCGGCAGTTGGAGCGCACCCGGGAGTTGCTCGAAAAGCTCAAGACGCAACAGCAGCTCGACGAAGTCGCCAAGCGCGCCGGCGAGCTGGCCGAGGAAGAAAAACGCCTCGCCGAAGAGACGGAAAAACTGGAGAAGGAGGGGGAGACGGAACGAGAAGAGAAATCATCTTCAGGAGAGCAAAAGTCGTCAGAGGGCAAGCCGTCGTCGAAAGAAAAGAGCGACTCCGGCAAAAAGAGCGACGGCAAAAAGCAATCGGGCGAGCAAAAACCGTCCAGCGAACAGGCTGGCAAGCAATCCGACGAGCAGAAGGCCGGCGGAAACAATCAGCAGGGAAAGAAGAATGACGCCGAGCGCAAGCCCGGCGGGAAGAGAAACCGGCGCGGAGCGCAGCAGAGTAAAAAGAAGAACGCCGAACAGCGCGAGCAGCTGGCCCAGGAACAGGAGCAGGCGCGCAAGAAGATGAAGACGCTCCGCAAGAAGATGCAGAAGCTCTCGAAGCAGATGAAGGGCACGCGCGGCGCGCCCAAAAAGCAGATGCAGCAGATGCAGCAGCGCACCCGGCAGATGCCCCAGCAGATGAAGCAGAACAGCCGGAAGCTGCGTCAGGGCCAGATGAAAAAAGCGCGCCAGGGCCAGCGCCGCATGCAGAAGCGCCTTCAGCAGATGCAGCAGTCGATGCGACAGATGCAGAAAGGCATGCAGCGCAAGAGCAAGCGCCTCAACATGGCGGGCATTCGGCAGGCGCTGGCCAACACGCTGCGCCTGTCGGAAGGCCAGGAGGCGCTGCGCAAACGCACCGGCGGCCTCGCGGCCGGCAGCCCGGCGTTGCGCGAGGTGACGCGCGAGCAGAACCGGCTGGCCGAGGGCCTGCGTACGACCCGCGACTCGCTCACGGCGCTGGCGAAAGACATCCCGAAGATGACGCGCAAAGTGCAGAAGGAAGCCGGCGAGGCCCTGCGCGCGATGGGCAAGGCGACCGAGGCGATGACGGGCCGCAACGCGCAGCCCTCCGGCGGCCACCAGAAGACGGCCATGAAAAACCTCAACGAGCTGGCGCTGCTGCTCTCGAACCTGCTCGATCAGATGAAGCAAAGCCAGGGCAGCGGCAGCAAGGGCGGTGGGATGAGCATGAAGCAAATGCGCAAGCAGCTCAAGAACATAGGCGGCCAGCAGAAAAAGCTCAACGGCCAGGTGCAGCAGATGCTCAACCAGATGCAGGGGAAGCGCCTTTCGCAGGGCCAGTCGCAGCGCCTCAACCAGATGGCCCAGAAGCAGAAGGCCATTCGCAAAAAGCTCCAGAAGATGCGCAAGCAGGGCGCCGACGAGAAGACGCTGGGCGACCTCGAAAAAGTCGCCGACCAGATGCAGGAAACGATCCGTCAGATGCAACGCGGGCGCCTCGACCGCGAGACGCTCGAGCGCCAGCAGCAGATCCGCTCGCGCCTCCTGCAGGCGCGGCAGTCGCTCCAGAAGCGCGGGCGCAAAAACCAGCGCCGCGGCCGCGAAGCCGACGACGACCGCACCCGCGCGCAGCCCGCTTCCTCCGGCCCGCCTGGGCAGCAGAACGAGACCGAACAGCTGCGCCGCTCGCTGATCCGCTCCCTCGAAAGCGGCTATGCGCCCGACTACGAGCGCCTCATCAAACGCTACTTCGAGCGGCTGAAGGAGCAACAGCAGTAACGGGACGGCGGACCGTGGACGGCGGACCCTGGACGGCGGGACCGCGGCTTTGCTCCACGTCGGGCGTATCAAGCGCCCCGGACGAGTCCACTCGCCGGCCGCGCCGCGCCGGGCCGGGCCGGGCCGCCGGTTGTTGCGTGCGCCGCCGGTCGGCCGTTACGTTTTAAGTGGTCGCCGCCCAGACCCCAATCGCCCCTCGCCCATCGAACGCGCGAAAATCGAAGTCGGCTGGGTGCCGGTCGGGCCCTTCGACGAGGCCGACCGCCGCGCCACCAAGCAGGCGCACCGCCGGATGAGCGCCTACCTGCGCGAGCACTTCTCCGAGTTCGACTGGCAGTTTCCCACCGCCCCTCCGCGCGCGCTCGACGCCGCCGCCGCCGACGACGACGATGGGGGGCGCGCCGAGCCGGTCGCGCTCATCGACCACGGCGTCGCCGAACGCGACGCGCGACGCTGGGACTTCGCTCTCGTCGTCACTCCGGCGGACCTCCACAGCTACTTCAAACCCTACACGCTGGGCGTCCCGTCGCAGGCCATGCAGGTGGCGACCCTCTCGACGGCCCGCCTCGGGCCGGAGCCTCCGTCCTCGCTCTCCGACGAGCCGCCCGACGGCGACGACCCCGACCGCCCCGACGTGCTCGGGCGTCGCCTCGGGGTGCTGGCGATGCACCTCTTCGGGCACCTCGGCGACCTCGACCACTCCGGTGACGCCGCCGACTTCATGTTCGCCCCCCGTGCCGTGGCCGACCTCGACGGGATGCGCGGCTACGACTACGAAGCGCAGGAGCGACTGCGCACGGAGCTGCGCGACGTGGCGGACGTGCGCCTGGAAGAGACGGGACGCTACCGCCATCAGCGGGCGCTCTTTTACCTGCGCGCCACCTGGCAGCAACGCTCCGACATTCTCGGGGCCGTCGCCGAGACGCAGCCCTGGGCGTTTCCGCTTCGTTTCAGTCGGCTCACGACGGCTGCGGTCTCGACCATGATCGTGCTGCTTACGGCTGCGGAAGGGTGGGAACTGAGCATGTCGCAGCCGCCCGGCCGCGTGGTGCTGCTCACGATCGGGGCGCTGGGCGGAACGAGCGCGTATCTGCTCAAGCGCCAGCATCTGCTCGCCCGCCGCCGCGCGCCGCGCCTCAGCGAGCAGCGCGTGAAGGCCGCCCTCTCCGTCACCGCAACGGTGGGCGTGGGCATGGCGACGACCTATGCCCTGCTTTTCATCGTGACGCTGGCGTTGAGCCTCTTCTTTTTCAGCGACGCCCTCGTCACCGGCTGGGTCGCCTCCGTCACCGAAGGCGGCACCGCGCTCGGCTGGGGGCACTACTTCTCGCTGGCCGGCTTCGTCGCCGCGCTCGGCCTGGCCATCGGTGCGCTGGGGGCCTCCTTCGAAGAAGAAGGCTACTTCCGCCACGTCGCCTTCGCCGACGAGGAAACGTGAAAGAAGAGAGTGAGGATGGTAGCGACCTTGACACGGCGTTACCTGCTGCTTACATTTTAACATCGGTCAGTTCACTGAGCCGAAATGACCGCCGGGTACGAGGCAAGCGCGTGTCGCCCCGCCCCGCCGCCGCCGTTGACGCGGCTTTCCCTTCCTGCTCCGCTCGCTCGCTTCCCGTTCAACACCCCGGTTCCATGGCCGCTTCTCGACGCCTCCTCTTCATCACCGGCGAGGTCGCTCCCTTCACCCAGGTCGCAGACACGGCCGCGCTCGTCCGTTCGCTCGCTCGCGGTCTTCAGGACGAGGACTACGAAGCACGCATCATGGTGCCGCGCTACGGCTGCGTCCGCGAGCGCGCGAACAGCCTGCACGAAGTGATCCGCCTTTCCGGCCCCGAGATCGACGTGGGCGACGCGCAGGAGACGCTTTCCGTCAAGGTCGCCTCGCTGCCGGACGTGCGCATGCAGGTCTACTTCATGGACAACGATACCTACTTCGGCCGCGACGGGGTGGTCGCCGACGCGGACGGCGCGCCCTACGACGACAACGCCGAGCGAGCGCTCTTTTTCACCCGCGCGGCCATGGAAACGGTGCGCAGCCTGCGCTGGGGGCCTGACGTGGTACACGCCTTCGGCTGGGCCGGCGGCCTCACGCCGATGCTCCTGCGCAGCGAAGGCGACGGGCAGGAGCTGTTCGACGGTGCACGCACCGTCTTCACCCCCGACGCCGTAGACGCCGGCGACGGCCTGACGGAGGCCTTCGGCGAGCGCACGGAGCTTCCGCTGGACGGCACGGCCGGCGGCTCGCTCGTCGACGCCGGGCTGACCTACGCCGACGCCTCCATCGCGCTTCCCTCCCCGACGCGCGACGATGAGGGGCTGCCGCAGTTCACCGACGACCCCGACGAGCACGCCCGCCAGGCTGCCGCGCTTTACGACTCGGTGCTGTGAAGCGTCAGCGCTCAGCTTTCAGCTGTCAGCTATTAGGGGCCTTACGGAGACCGAAAGTCATATCTCACGGCCAAATCATATCTCACGGCGCAGGCCACACGGCTGCGGGGGGTTTCGGAGGGGCTGACAGCTAACGGCTGAGAGCCAATAGCCACAGTTTGCGCTTTCGTTGAAGGGAACGGGCGAAAGAAACCTGCCTGCGGAGCGGTCATATTTCCAGACTGTCGCGTAGCACTGCTCTTCGCTTTCCACTCGCGCCGGCGTCCCAGTGCGGTCCAGTGCGGTCTCTCCAATCGGGCTTCCGCCGTCGGTCTTTTCCCGTTCCCTCCCTCGATGGCTCGCTTGTCTTGGTCCCGCCGCCTTCTCGGCGCGCTGTGTTGCGCCCTGCTCCTGCTCGCGCCCCTCGCCTGCGACGACGCCACCGGCGTAGGCGGCGAGCTGATCGACCCCAGCGAGGCGGGGCCGCAACACGTCGCGCTTCCGCTCGACGTGGAACCGGTGCAGTACGCGCCGATCACCGGTAGCGCGGGCATCCGCAACACCTCGCGCTTCCTGGCCGGCCAGACCACCGGCGACCCCCTCGGCGACGTGACGGCGACCGGCTACGTCGACTTCCGCCCCAGCCCCTCGAACGTCGACCCCTCCGGCGCAAGCATCGACTCGGTGCAGCTTCGGCTTCGGCCCGCGGCGAATGCCTTCTATGGCGACACGACCCAAACGACCGAACTGGCGCTTTACGATTTGGAGGAAGAGTGGGAAGCCGCCGGCGCGCGTGCAGATACGTCCCTGAGCGGCATCGTCGAATCGCAGCGCATCACGACGTTCTCGGTCGCGCCGGGCGACTCGCTCGTCTCCGCATCGCTTCCCTCCTCCTGGATCGCCGATCACGCCGATCAGCTGCGCCTGGGGGGGGACTCGACGTTCACCGAAGCGTTCCACGGGTTTCAGGCGCGCCCCGTCGAGGGCGGCAACGTCGCCGCCTTCCGCTCCGCCGCGACCTCGCTGCGCATCGTTTTTGAAGACGAGGACTTCTCGGCGGTCGCCTACCCGCTGACCCGCCAGCTCACCACCATCCGCCAGCCTAACCCGCAACAGCCGGACGGCCGCCACGTTCTGCAAAGCGGCACCGGGCGCGCGCTGGCGTTCGACTTCGACGACGGCCTCTTCCCCGACTCGCTGCGCAGCGCCTCGGTCAACAACGCCTCGCTCGTGCTCGAAACCGACTCCGTGCTCGCAGGCACGCCCCCCGGCTACACGCGTCCGCGTCTCGACCAGCTCAACGTGTACGACGCGACCGCCGACGATTCGCTTCGGCTGCTCCCCGGCTTCGATGCGCGAACGCCGGCCCGGCTGTCGCTCTCGAGCGACCGGGCGCGCTTCGACGTCGCCGAATTCCCGCTCCAGCGCTTCGTGCAGAATGCCCTGCTGGACACCTCGGAGATCGACCGCCTTCACCTACGCCCCGGCCCGTCCGAAGGCGTTCCGCTGCTCGTCCGAAACACGCCGCGCGGCGCCATAGGCGTCGTTCCCACGTCGCTCGTCAGCGCGCTCGTTCTTTCGGATGATGAAGATTCCGCCGCCCGGATGGAGCTCGTCTACACCTCGACCGACGAATAGCGCCGCAGCGGCGGCGGGAGCACGACGAGCCCTGCGAAATCATTCGCGGTCGGGTAAATCGGCGGGACGTAGATTTTCTGACTACTCTTCTGCTTCATGATGAACGCCGCGCGCTTCTTCGCTGACCCCTTTTCTGGGCACGCCCGACGGCCGAGGGCGCTGGGCACGCTCCTCGCAGGGATGCTGCTGACGCTGGGCCTCGCGGTGGCGTGGGCGCCCCCGGCCGGCGCGCAGCCTACTCAGGGATCCGGCTCTATCTACTCGCGCTTCGGGCTGGGCACGCTGGACGCCTTTTCCTCCTCGCAGGCGCAGGCGATGGGCGAAGGCGGCGGACTGGCGCTGCGCTCGCTCAACTACGCCTCGTTTGCCAACCCGGCGCTCTGGAGTGACCAGGAACTCACGCGCCTGAACATTGGCGCGCGCTACCGCCGCGTCAACGCCCGGAACGCCGGCGGGCAAACCAGCGGCCTCTCCAGCGGCGCGCTCCAGTCCGCCCAGTTCAGCTTTCCGCTCTACAGTGGCAAGCTGGGGGTGGGCGTCGGCTTTCGCCCGTACTCCCGCACCGAGTACCGCGTGCAGAGTCCCTTCCGCCCGGTCCCTCCCGGCGAATCGCCGGCCGAATCGGCGCGTTACCGGATCGACTACCGGGGCGAGGGCGGCCTGCGGCAGATCTCCGGCGGACTTGGCTACCGGATCGGCGACGCGCTTGCGCTGGGGCTGCGCACGGACGTGATCTTCGGGATCCTCGAATCGCAGCGGCACACCGGGTTTTCCAACCGCGCCCGCTTCAGTCCCACGACGCTGTCGACCCAGACGCGCCTGGCCGGCGTGACCGGCACCGCCGGCGCCCTGCTTTCCCTCAACGAGGTGCTCCGCCCGAACGACGCCCTCTCCGTCGGCGCCACCTTCACGCTGCCGACGCGCCTGAGCGGAGAGCGCACGCGGACGCTCGGCTCCAGCCTCGCCCGCGACTCGCTTCTCCTGGGCGACGACGAAACCCGAGCCGAGAACGGCGAGATCACGGTGCCGCTCAGCGCCGGGATCGGCCTCAGCTACAAACCCAACGCGCCCTGGACGCTGATCGCCGAGGGCCGCTACGAGCCGTGGTCGGGCGCGGAAAGCAACTTCGACTTCGCCCGGTTGCCCGGCATGGGCGCCCTGCGCGACCGCGCGCGCCTCTCGGTCGGCGCCGAGCTGTTGCCCGCCGGCGATAACCGAAACGCGACGTTCTTCCGGCGCACCGCCTACCGCCTCGGCGGCTACTACGAACAGACCTACGTCGGGGCCGGGGTCTTTCCCGCCGTCGGCCTCGAGGCTGAAGGAACGGACGTCGACGTGCTGGCCGCCACGGGAGGCATCAGCCTGCCGACGCCGCTTTATGGCACGCGAATTGATGTTGGGTTTAAAGTAGGAACCCGCGGCACGACCGACGCCGGACTCGTCCGCGACGTGTTCTACGGGCTTTCCCTGAACGTGAACGTCGGCGAACGCTGGTTTCAGCGGCGCAAACTGCGCTAACCCTGGAGCCTCCGTTCAGCTGTCCACTATCGTGAACAGCCCTCGGGAACAGCGCGCGGCACGGCGGCCCGCCCGTTCCCTCACGCTCTTTTCGCCAACCGCCTCTACTCGACGCTATGCGTGTTTTCTTTTCGCGTCTTTCCGCCCTGGCCTCGCTGCTGACCGCCGTCCTGCTGTTTTCGGCGACGGCTCCCGCCCATGCGCAGAGCAGCGCGAGCGACCAGCAGAAAAAGGAGTACTACAGCCTCTTCGTCACCGACTACCGGAGCGACAACTTCAAAAGCGCGCTCCGCAGCGCCGACTGGCTCCTCAAGCACGCCCCCACCTACCCGGAGGGCGACGCCCGCATCTACCGCCGCGCCTACAACTCCTACCTGGGGCTGGCGAAAAACGCTTCCTCCGACGCCGAGAAGCGCGCCTACGTCGACTCGGCGCTCACGCTGGCGAAGCGCGCCGTGTCGGAGGTGCGCGCCGCCGGCGGCCAGGTCGACGAGCACACCTGGATTCAGCGGCGCAAACTGCGCTAACCCTGGAGCCTCCGTTCAGCTGTCCACTATCGTGAACAGCCCTCGGGAACAGCGCGCGGCACGGCGGCCCGCCCGT
>PXTR01000004.1 GCA_003023245.1 Bacteroidetes bacterium QS_8_68_15
GACCACCACCAACGGCGAAGCGGCCGCCCACCGCGCGCTCACAGAAACGCCCCCGTCAGCCAACGGCCATTCTGCGTAAGAGGCCTGCGTAAAAGAAAAGAAGGGAGGCGAACCGTTCGGGCGAAAAAACCGCGGCATGGAACGCTGGGCGCTTGTGTTCATAGCTGCTTGTGTTATATTTCGATGATCTTTAGGTTAACCTGCGGGCTTGCAAAGGACGGCTCGCTCGGGATCGTCTACGCCTGCCTTCCGCCGCTCTTTTTCGCTCACTCACCCGTCTGATTCATGCCCACCCCCGCCGATCCCTCCGACATCAACGTCCTCGTCGTCGACGACGAAGAAGACGTCGTCGAAGTCGTCAGTCACTTCCTTCAGCAGGAAGGCTACAGCGTCCTCAAAGCCTACGACGGCGAAGATGCGCTCAAAAAAGCCAACCCCGACGTCGACATCATCGTGCTCGACATCATGCTCCCGGGACTCGACGGCTACGAAGTATGCGAGAAGCTACGCTCGCGCGTGGAAACCGAACAGATCCCGATTGTCTTCCTCAGCGCCAAGAGCGAGGAAGAAGACCAAGTGCAGGGTCTCATGATGGGCGGGGATGACTACCTGACCAAGCCCGTCAGCCCGCAGATCGTCGTGGCGCACGTCAAGGCCGTGCTCCGCCGCAGCGGCGTGGAAGAAAGCAAAACCATCGAGGTGAAGGACCTCAAGATTTTCGAGGACGAATACCGCGCCACCCTCGGCGGCGAAGACCTGGGGCTGACGCTCACCGAGTTCGAGCTGCTGCGCTACCTGGTGCGCCACCCGCGCAAAGCGTTCACGCGCCAGCAGCTGTTGGAGACGATCTGGAAAGATGCCATGATGGTCACCGAGCGCACCGTCGACGCGCACATCAAAAACCTGCGCGAAAAGCTCGACGGCTTCGCCAAGCACATTCAGACGGTGCGCGGCGTCGGATACCGCTTCGTGGAAGAGGAAGAATCCTCGGCCGAGGCGTCTTCTTGAGTGTGGACGTGTGTATGTGGACGTGTGTAGGGGTGTACGTATGTAGGTTTTCACGCGACCGACGCCCGCGTTTCGAAGACTTCCATACCTCTGCACCTCCAGACCTGCACACTTAGCCGCACCGTATGCGTTTCCTGAAACGACTCTGGCGCTGGATCTTCCCGCCGCGCGCGGCGACGCAGACGTGGATGTTTCTCACGTTTGCGCTCTTCGTGGGCGCGGCGGTCATGGCGGTGGGACTCTACGTCACGCTGGTGCTGCACGGCCAGACGCGCACGGCCACCCAGGAGATGCTCTACACGCAGGCCAAGCGCGTGGCCGCGCAGGTCGACCGCGCCGACGGCCCCGCGGAGCGGCGCACCCTGGTGCGCGAGATCGGCCGGCTGACGAACCTGCAAGTCACCGTCGCCGACGCCGACACGGTGCGCTGGGACGTGCACGGCGAACGCCTCCTTCGCCACAACCAGGCCCTCAGCGACGAGGAGGCCGCCGCGATGGAAGCCGAGGAGGCGCGCTACGACGTGTGCGCCGGCCCCGGCGGCAAGCAAATGTTTTACGTCACCCTCTACGGACCGCACGCAGACGGTCCTGCTGGTGGGCATGGGCATGGCGCTGGTGCTGGCGCTGCTGGGCAGCTGGCTGGCGACCTACCAGATCGTCACGCCGCTGAGGCGCATTCGCAACTCGGCACGCGCGGTCAGCCTCGGCGTCTTCGAGGGCGAACTGGAGATCGACTCGCGCGCGGCGGAGTTCCAAGACCTGGCCGACAGCCTCAACCGCGCCTCCGACGCCTTCCGCGAAAAAATCGATGAGTTGGAGCGCCTCACCCAGCTGCAGAGCGAGTTCATCGGCAACGTCAGCCACGAGGTGCGCAACCCCATTCACGCCATCGGCGGCTACCTCGAAGCGCTCTCCTCTCCGAGCCTGCCGCCCGACCAGAGCAAAAAGTACGCAGAGAAAGCGCTCAAAAACCTGCACCGCCTGCAAACGCTCTTCGACGACCTGATCGACATTGCCAAGCTCGAATACCGCGAAGACCTGATCCAGGCCGACGCCTTCGAGCTGCAAGACCTGGTGCGCGAAGTCAGCGACATGCTGCGGCCCAAGGCCGAGGAGAAGGGGCTCGCTCTCGAAACCGACAACGCGCCGGTCTACGTGCAGGCCGACCGCTCGCGCATCCGCCAGGTCCTGACCAACCTGATCGACAACGCGCTTTCCTACACGCCGGAGGGGACGGTGCGCTGCCGCCTGCGCCGCCGCCTCGACAAGGTGCGCGTCGAAGTGGTCGACACCGGGCGGGGCATCGACGAAGACCACCTGGAGCGCATCTTCGAGCGCTTCTACCGCGTCGAGTCCGACCGCGCGCGCAAGAGCGGCGGCACCGGGCTGGGGCTCTCGATCACGCAGCAGATCCTCCAGGCCCACGGCGAGGAAATCCATGTCGAAAGCACCAAGGGGCGCGGCACGCGCTTCTGGTTCGAGCTGCCGCACGCGCCGGAGGCGGCGGTGGAGGCGCCGGAAGCCGAGACGGTCGTGGAGGCGTGAAGGGACGCCTCGGCGATGGATTATTCCGACACATTCGTCTGTGTGGCGGGGCGCTCAGTGCGCTCCAGGGGGTAGTGAACACAGTTTTCGCACGTCCGCACAGCTTGCTCCTTCGATTCCACCCGCGCTTCTTTTAGAAGCTCCTCGACATGAACGTCAGGGTAAGCGGCCATGTCGTTGAGTACGTAGTTGACGTCTACGCAAAACCCCTCGGCGATGACGTTTCGCAGCAGCGGACAGAAATACGTCGTTCGTGCGGTAGATTCCCGTTCCATTTCATGAGGGGTTTTTGACGTCAGGCTTCTTGTAGAATGTGCTCCACCACGCTACCGAATTTGCTGAACACCGTGACGACGCGATCATCGTTTCCCGGATCCACGACGACGGCGGCTGCGCTCGTGATGTACACTCGTTTGTTCCGCTGCCGCACCACGACCGTTGGCCTCTCGACGGTGGCGTTCAGAACCGCCCGGCTGATCCCGCGCCGCTCCATACGGGCGGCAGCGTGTTCGGAAAGCGAAAGCGCATCAGGGGGCATCCCCTCGCCGCCCTACGACCGTACCGAACGCCCCGTACGTCGTCCCTATGTTCTTCGGTGTTTCCGGCATGGACGAAAGAACCGCTCGCTGCCAAAAGTCAGTTTCCAAACGCGCTCTTTCGTCCGGCAGACCGCATATTCGCGTAACTGTGTGATGCTCCCAGGGTTCGTGCTGCTATCGGAGCCACCGCGGCAGCAAGCCGGAACGGTCGAAGCGTGAAGGGGCATTGCTCATAACTTTTGCGCCGCCACTTCGTTGAGATAAAAGTGTGCGTTTCGGTCCCTCCTTCCTCTCTCCGAGCCGCGGCCGTTTCTTTTCCTGCCGTTTCCCTTCCCCGACACGCTCTGCTCATGCCTTCGCCTCACCGCCTTCCCTCGCTCCTGCTGGCGCTTCTTCTCGCGGGGGCCGTGGCCGGCTGCTCGACCTCGCGCGAAACCACGCAGCCCGACGCGAACCCGCCGCCCGAGGAGAAGGACGGGCAAGCGCCTGCCTACGTGCCCGACGAACCGAAAGAGTCGAATGTACCCGACCGACGACGGGAAATGCCCGAGAAAGCGCAGGGCGAGGCGTCCGACGCTCCCGGCCCCCGGACGCCGACCGACTGGCAGCACCTCTCTGCCGAAGACGGCTACCCCGGCGTCGCGACCGAGCGCGCGTATGACTTTCTCGGGGAGCGCAAACCGAAAGACACCGTCGTGGTGGCCGTCCTCGATTCCGGCCTCGACCCCGACCACGAAGACCTCGACGCGGTGCTCTGGACCAACCGCGACGAGGCGCCCGGCAACGACCGCGATGACGACGACAACGGCTACGTCGACGACGTGCACGGCTGGAACTTCCTCGGTGGTCCTGATGGGGAAAACGTCCAGCACGACACCTACGAGTTGACGCGCCTCTACGCCGACCTGCACGCGCAGTACGGGGACGCCGACCCCAGCGCCCTCAGCGACGCCGAGCGCGAGGAATATGCGCGCTACCAGAAAATCAAAGAGGCCTTCGAAAAAAAGAAGCAGAAGCTCACCTCGCGCCACAGCCGCATCGAGCGCGTCGCCAGCTTCGTCGAGCGGGCGCGCCCGGCCCTCGAGCAGGCTCTCGGCAGCAATGAGCCGATCACGCTCGAGCGCCTGCAGGCGCTTCCGCCCGACGCCAGCGCAATGGCGCGCCGCGCCGCACAGGCGTTCGCGCAGCTTCTCAAGCAGACCGGCGCGCCGGACGTCGGGACCGTCGCCCAGAAAGTCAGCAAGGCCGAGGAGCAGCTGTCCTCACGCCTGAAGTACGGCCTGAACCCCGACTTCAACCCGCGTCCCATCGTCGGCGACGACTACAGCGACGCGACCGAGCGCATCTACGGCAACCCCGGCGTGGAAGGCCCCGAGCCGGGCCACGGCACGGCCGTCGCCAGCCTCATCGCCGCCGAACGGGACAATGACACCGGCATTCGCGGCGTAGCCGGTGCGGTGAAGATCATGCCGGTGCGCACCGTCCCCGGCGGCGACGAGCGCGACAAGGACGTGGCCAACGCCATCCGCTACGCCGCTGCCAACGGCGCGGACGTGATCAACATGAGCTTCGGCAAGGGGTATTCCCCGCGCAAAGCCGTCGTCGATGAGGCCGTGCGGTACGCCGACCGGCAGGGCGTCTTGATGGTGCACGCCGCCGGCAACGAAAGCGCCGACAACGACACGACCGACACGTTCCCGACCGATCAGTACGCCGGCGGCGGCACGGTGGAAAACTGGATCGAGGTGGGGGCGGCCGGCGCCGAGGGCGACAGCCTGCTGGCGGCCCCCTTCTCCAACTACGGACAGCGGCAGGTGGACCTCTTCGCGCCCGGCGCGCAGTTGCAGGTCGCCCGCCCCGGCAACAACTACGGGCGCAGCCAGGGTACGAGCCTCGCCGCGCCGGTCGTCTCGGGCGTGGCCGCGCTGGTGATGTCGTACTACCCCGACCTTTCCGCCACGCAGGTTAAAGAGGCGCTCCTCACCTCCGCCACCGACTACGCGGACCGCATGGTGCGCCGCCCCGGCGGGCCGGAGATGGTGCGCTTCGGCGCCCTCTCGCGCAGCGGCGGCGTGGTGAACGCTTACGAGGCCCTGCGCGCCGCCGAGCGGATGGCTGAATGATGCGTGATGAGGCCTGACCGTGCCGCTTTGAATTGAAATCCACCGGTCACGCCGTCCGAAAACGGGGGCGTTCGAATACATTCTCGGGCGACCGTAGACGAGAACATCACGCCCTCCGCTTTTATCGAACCGTAACGCGGGGACGATAGTCCGTAACGCGGGAACGATAGTTTGAGCAACGATGGTCTCCGGAAGAAGCGCCTGCACGCGCGCAGATGAATCGCATCCTCGCAGCGCTTTTCGGCCTGCGCTTTGGCGAGCGTCGGATGGCGCTGATGATGACAGCGTACCATTTTCTGCTGTTGGTGACGCTGTACCTGCTGAAGCCAGTGCGCGACAGCCTCTTTCTCTCCGAGCGCGGGGCGATAGAGCTACCGTTCGTCTTCATGATCACGACGGTGGCGGTCATCCCGGTCGCGGCGCTGCACGTGCGGGCCGGGCGGCGCCTGCGCTTGACGCGCGTGATCAACGGGGTGGCGATGATCCTCATCGTGAACCTGCTGGGGATGCGCTGGCTCGTGCAGTTCGGGGGCGCCTGGGTCTACTACCTGCTCTACGCCTGGGTGTCAATCTACGCCGTGCTGGTGACCTCGCAGTTCTGGCTGCTGGCCAACGCGGTCTTCAGCGGCGCAGAGGCGAAACGCGTCTTTCCGCTCCTCAGCGCCGGGGCCATCCTGGGCGCGGTCGTCGGGGGAGAGGTGACGGGCCTGCTGGTCGACCGCTGGGGGATGCGCACCGAGAACCTGCTTCTGGTGGGCGCGGGGTTGCTGGCCGCCTCCTCGCTGATCGTGGTCTGGGTGCGCCGCAAGAGCGAAGCGCGCGAGGGCCGCCCCGACGTGGCCGACGCCTCGGAGGGCGCGCCGGCCAACCTTTTCGGCGTGATCAAGACGCTGGGCACCTCGCGCCACCTCAAGCTCATCGTCGGCCTCATCGCGCTGGCGGTTATCACGACGACGTTCGTGGACTACCAGTTCAAGACGGTTGCCGCCAGCGCGTTCCCCGCCGAGGGCGACCTGACAACCTTCATGGGCCGCTTCTACGGGCGCGTCTCGCTGATCGCGTTCGTGCTGCAGGTGGTTCTGGCGCCGCGCCTGCTCCGGTTGCTGGGCGTAGGCGGAGCGCTGGCCTTCCTGCCGGTCGCCCTGGGGCTCGGCTCGGGCGGGATGCTGCTCGTCGGCGGGCTGTGGGCGGGAACGGCGCTGCGCGGCGTCGACCAGAGCCTCAAGCACTCCATCGACAAGACCGGGCGCGAGCTGCTTTTCGTGCCGGTGGATATGGAGAAAAAGAAGCGTGTCAAGGTGTTCATCGACCTCTTTGTCGACCAGGGCATGCAGGGGATCGGGGGGCTGCTGCTGCTCTTTCTCACGATGGTGGCGGGCCTGACGGTCGAAGGGCTCAGCGTAGTGGTGCTGGGGCTGCTGGCCGTCTGGATAGGGCTGGTCATCTGGGCGCGCAGTTCCTACATCAACGAGTTCCGCGACGTACTGAGCCAGAACGGCAGCGGCTTCGACCAGTTCAGCAACGGCAGTCGCTCTCCAGCCAGAGCGCCGAGGAGGTCACGCAGGGGCTGAAGCGTCTGGAAGAGACCCTTCAGGGAGAGAAGGAAGAAGATGCGGGGGAACGCGAGCACGGCCCGCGCTCCTCCGACCCGTCCGACCTGCCGGTCGATGCGCTGCGGCAGCTGCTGGAGCACCAGACGGCTGAGGTGCGTCGGCGCGCCATTCGACTGCTGCGCAAGGTGGAGGTCAGCGGCCTCGCCGAGGCGGTCGCCACGCATCTGGAAGACCCAGACTCGGAGGTGCGCCTGGAGGCGGCCCGCTATCTGTACCGCACCCTCGACGGCGGAGGCAGCAGCATGCTTCTCCAGCAGGGCCTCGAACACGACGACCTGCGCGTGCGCGCCGCCGCCGTGGGCCTGATCGCCAAAGACGGCGGCCCCGACGAACGCACCCTGTTGACCGAACCGCTGCTGCGTGAGCTCATCGCCTACGAGGGGATGGCCGCCGAAGAGGTGCACCTGGAGGCCGCCCGCGCGCTCAGCGTGGTCGACTGGCCGGGGCGCAACGACCTGCTGACGGCGCTGATGGACGACCCCGCCCCCGCCGTGGCCGAACGCGCCGTCAAAAGCGCCGGGCAGACCGGCGACCGCGCGTTCGTGGCCCCGCTCCTGGAGCGGCTTCAGGCCAAGGACGGGCGCGAAGAAGAGGCCCGCCGCTCGCTCGCCGCCTTCGGCACGCGCATCCAGGGCACCCTCTACGACTACCTCACCGACGACCAGACGGACCGGCAGCTGCGCGGTCGCATCCCCGGGGTGCTGGCGCTGGAAGGCACGCAGGCGGCCGTCGACTTGCTGCTCTTGAGTCGGGGGCGCGTGCCGGTTCCCGTCTGGCACGAGGTCGTGTGCGCGCTGAGCCACCTCCGCCAGCAGAGCCGCTCCGCCGAGGGCGGCGGTGAGCTTGAGGAGGCGGCGGACCGCGAACGCGGCGCTGCAAACGACCCCGCAAGCGACGAGGAGGGGCCGAAGAACGAACAGGCCGGCCGACGGCTGCGCTTCCCCGAAGGGGCCGTGCGCGATGCTGTGCGCGACGAGGCGGCGCGCTACGCGGCGCTCGGCCAGGTGCTCCACCTCGCGCGCCGGCGCACAGACGCTGGTTCGACTTCCTCTTCCTCCTCCGAAGAGGAGGCTCCCCTCGCCCCCGACGCGTTGCGCGACGCGCGCCGCCGCAGCCTCGAACGGTTGTGCCGCCTGCTGGGGCTTCGCTATCGCCAGGACGATCTGCACAACGCCTACCGCGGCCTCACCAGTGACGACGCGGACCTGCGCTCCAGTGCGCTCGAGTTTCTCGACAACGTGCTGGAATGGGACCTCAAGCGCGACCTGCTCCCGCTCCTCGACGACCCCGACGGCCGCCGCGCCGCCGGTGAAGCCGCCGGCCCCTTCGACCTGCGGGACATGAACCACTGGGGCGACGCACTGGCCTACCTCATCGAGCGAAACCGTCACCCGAAGCTGGCCGTGCGCGCCCTCCGTGCCGCAGCGGCACTGAAAGAGCAAGCCCCGGCGCTCCGAAAAAAAGTGGCAGCCGCCGCTCGCCATCACCCCAACGCCGACGTGCGCGAAGCCGCCGAGGAAGCCGCCGACCCCCCTTCCTCGGACCCGGTGTCCGAACGGCCGGTTTCGTCGGTGAGGTGACTCGTGATGCGTGACTCGTGATGCGTGACCCGTGGGGTTGCCCGTTGGCTGGAGAAGTCAGTGAAAGAAGCGGGACCGCTTTCGGAATGGCGCTGCCGGTAGACGCTGAACGCGAGCGTATCTGGCCAGCTGCCATCATGCAATACGCGTCACGCGCATCAAGCATCACGAAACGGCCCCCTTGCAGCGCACGCAGTCCACGTTTATCTTCGACGACAAGTTCTCCTTTGACGAACGACCGTCCCCGTCCACGCATCGCCCGCTTCCGGACTGATGGCTAACGACCACCGCGACCCCGACGCCTCGCCCAAGCTCTCCGACGTGTGGAGCTTCGTGCTCCTGCGCGGCCTGTTCGAAGGAGCGCTCCTGACGGCCGTGTTCTTCGGGGCGCTTTACCGCGTCGGGCCGCTGGCGCTGCTGATCGGGAGCACGCTGCTGGGCGGGAGCCTCGTCGAACTGGCAATGGCGCACCGGCTGCGCGGGCACCCCTTCCGCAGCATCCTCATCTTCACCGGCGTCACCGGGTTGATGATCGCCGGCCTGATCCTCTACAACTATCAGTTCGCCGAAGCGCAGGTGACGCTCAACTTGTTGGTCGTGATGATGGGCCTGTGGGTGGCCGCACGCGGGTTCGCGGCCCTCTGGCTGGGCCTCTCCATCGTGACCGGCGGCTTCGACCGCGCCGTCCCCGTGGGCGCCGGCCTCGTGGGGCTGTCCGCCGGCTTCGCGGCCCTCATGTTTTTCAGCCCCGAGGAGCCCGCGTGGTTCGTGCGCCTGCTTTCGCTCTACGGCCTGGGCTCGCTGGTCGTGCATCTGCTGCTGGCCCGCCGCATGAGGCGCGACCGCCGCCGCCTGGAACGCGAGCGCTCGCAACGGCAACAGGGGCAACAGGAAACGCGCGCCGAAACCTCGCGCGGCGCCTGACGTCGCTTTTGCGCCCGGCCTGCCCGTTTGTCGTTATGCGCGCCGTCGCCCTGACGCTGCCTGCGTCCCGATGAGCAAGATCGCCTTCGTCACCGGCGCCACCGGCTTCGTCGGCAGCCACCTGGCCGAGGAACTCGTCCGGCGCGGCTCGTACGACGAGGTGCGCTGCCTCGTCCGAAGCCGCTTCAAGTGGCTCGACGGCGTCTCGGGAGTCACGCCGGTGCGCGCTACCCTCGGCGACCTGGAGCGCATCTGGGAGGCGCTCCGGGGCGTGACGCACGTCTACCACCTCGGCGGCGTGACGCGGGCGCGCGACTGGCGCACCTTCCAGGAAAACAACGTGCGCGCCACGCTCACGCTGCTGGGCGCAGTAGCGCAAACGGCTTCCGACGATACCCTCGAGCGGGTCCTCGTCACCAGCAGCCTCGCGGCCGTGGGGCGCTACCCCGGCGAGGCGGCGACCGAAGACGCCGAGCTGCGCCCCGTCAGCCGCTACGGGCGGAGCAAGGCGCAAATGGAGCGTGCCCTCGCCGATCAGCACGACATGCGCGCGTCGTTCCACGACCAGTTGCCGATTACCGTCGCTCGCCCGCCGGCGGTCTACGGCCCGCGCGACCGCGACATCCTGGATTTCTTCAAAGCGGTGAACTGGGGCATCTGCCCGGTCGTCGGAGGCGGCGGGGAGCGCGTCTCGCTCGTATTCGTCGAAGATCTGGCACGCGGCCTCGTCGAGGCGGCCGAGGCGGACACCGCCGCCGGCGAGACGTACTTCCTGGGCGGCCCCGGCAGCGAGCGCGGCGCGGCCCCGACGTGGAACGACGTAAAGGCCGCCGCCGCCGAGGCGCTTGATCGCCGCGCGCTGACGGTGCCCGTGCCGGGGCCACTCGTCGGCGCGGTCGGGGTGGCGAGCGAAGCGTGGGGCCGCCTCACCGGCCGCTACCCGCCGCTCAACCGCGAGAAGGCGCGCGAAATTCGCTACGCCTGCACGGTTTGCTCCTCGAAGAAGGCGCACGCAGACTTCGGCTACGCTCCGTCTACCCCGTTGGCCGAAGGCGTCGCCGAGACGATCCGCTGGTACCGGGAGGAAGGCTGGCTGTGAGCGGCCGACGACGAACGGCGGCCTTTCGCCCCGAGAAGCCAAAAACTAAAACAGCGCCAGCAGCTCGGCCAGCATCATCGACGTGGCGCCCCAGATGGGCGGCGTCCCGGCCCCCTCGTAGAACGGAACCTCAGTCGCACGACCGTGCAGCGTCCACGTCTCGCGCGTAAGGGCGTCCGGCGCCAGCAGGTCCGCCAGCGGCACGCGCAGAATGGCCGCGACCTCGGCGTCGGCGGGCGTCAGCGACGGGGCGGGCGCGGCCGCGGCGACGAACGGGTGCACGCAGTAGTTCGAGGGCGGAATGTAGAGCGGCGTGAGCGCGCCCAGCACCGTGACGACCTCGGGGGCGAGGGCGATTTCTTCGCGCGCCTCGCGCAGGGCCGTCTGCCGGAGCGATTCGTCCGCCTCGCGGCGGCCACCGGGGAAAGAGACCTGCCCGGCGTGATCGTCGAGGTGGTCGCGCCGCTCGGTGAACACGAGCATGGAGCGCCCATCTTCCGGCGCGGGGTAGAGCACCGCCAGCACGCCCGCCTCGCGGCAGTCGGTGCGGCCCTCCACCGACGCCGCTCCCGGCGGCGTGGCGCGCGCATCGGGAGCCAAGCGCGCCTGCGCGGCATGCCCCGGCAACGCTCCGGCGAGGCGCTGCCGCAGGCGCCGCGCCGTCGCCGCGAAGTCGTTTGCCGTATTGAGCGCGTCGGCGGTCCCCATCGGTGCGCAGGATCGTTCGAAGTAATCAGAAGCGCTTGCTGATGAAAACCGCCGTCTTTCGTCCGCGATCCACCGTCCGCGAAGCAGCGCCATGTGCGAACACGAAAACGCCCCGACCGAGGCCGGCCCGGTCGGGGCGTTTAAAGAACGTTTGTCCGAAAGGGCCGCACGTCGTCAGTTCACCTCGATGCGGCGCGGCTGGCTCTCGGGCGTCTTGGGGATGCTGATCGAGAGCACGCCGTTGTCGAAAGAGGCTTCGATCTCATCGGCGTTGGCCGCTTGCGGGAGCGAGAAGGAGCGGTAGAAGCGCCCGTGCCTCCGCTCGATGCGCGAGAAGCTGGTGCCGTCTTCGGCGTGCTCCATCTGCCGCTCGCCGCTGACGGCGAGGGTCCCGTCTTGGTAGTTGATTTCGAGGTCGCTGGAGGAGAGGCCGGGCAGGTCCATGTGCACCTGGTAGAGCTCCTCGGTCTCGGCCACGTCCACGCGCGGAGACCACACGGCCTGGCGGGCGTCTTCGCTGCTCTCATCGGCAGCGTTGCCAGTGGCGCGCGGAAGGAAGCTTTCGAGCACGCGGTCCATTTCGCGCTGCATGTCGTCGAAGGAGGGAGAGCGGCGGCGTCGGCGGGTCAGGTTAGCCATAGGTCAGTGGGCATTGGGTTGTTGCAGAAAGAAGCGAGACAGCGAGCGAGGCAGCGCAAAAGCTGCCGGAATCGCTGCGCCCATATGTCCTATCAACCCGCGTACCATCGCCGCGCGCTCTGCCAGAACGACCGACCTGCAACGCGCGAATGCAAATGGTGTCAGATTTTGCCTTTCCCCGTTTCTGCCATCCTCGACAGCCGCTCTGCCACCGTTGCAGCCATGACGCTGCGGCTCCGCACTTTTGGCAGGGTGGGGTGGTTTTTCTGGCCTGCTTTCGGAGTCAGCACTGGTCAGCATTCTTCGGCCGGGAGCACCTCGCCGGTGCACTCGCCGAAGCCGACGCGGTAGCCGTCCTCCTCGTGCTCCGCCCAGCCGGTGAGTATGAGGCGGTCGCCGTCTTCGAGGAAAGTGCGCTCTGTGCCGCCGCTGAACGAGATCGGGTTCTCGCCGCGCCACGTCAGCTCCAAGAGCGAGCCGTAGCTGTCCTCGGTGGGCCCGCTGATGGTACCGCTGGCCATCAGGTCGCCGGGGCGGGTGTTGCAGCCGTTGACGGTGTGGTGCGCGAGCTGCTGCTGCGCCGTCCAGTAGAGGTGGCCGAAGTTGGTGCGGCAGATCGTCTGCGCCTCGCCGGCGCCCGCAGGGGCGAGGTACGCTTCGAGGTGAATGTCGTAGGCCCCCTCACGGTCGGAGCGCAGGTAGTCCTGCGGCGTCGGGTCTTGCTCGGGGCCGCTCGTGCGGAAGGGTTCCAGCGCAGCCATCGGGACGATCCAGGGCGAGACGCTCGTGGCGAAGCTTTTGCCCAGAAACGGCCCCAGCGGAACGTACTCGAAGCCCTGAATGTCGCGCGCGCTCCAGTCGTTGACCAGCGCCATGCCGAAGATGTGGTCCGACGCCCGCTCGATGGGGATGGACTCGCCGAGGCGATTGCCGGGGCCGACGAAGAAGCCCATCTCCAGTTCGAAGTCCAGCAGCTTCGTGGGCCCGAAAACCGGCGGCTCGTCATCGTCGGGGCGCGTCTGGCCGCAGGGACGGCGCACAGACGTCCCGCTGACGACGACGCTGGAGGCGCGCCCGTGGTAGCCGACGGGCAGGTGCTTCCAGTTGGGCTTGAGGGCGTTTTCGGCCCCGCGAAACATGGTACCGATGTTGGTGGCGTGCTCCTCGGAGGAGTAAAAGTCGGTGTAGTCGCCGATCTGCGCGGGCAGCAGCATCTCCACGCCCCCGTCCGGGTCATCACGGTCGAAGAGCGCGCGCTCGCGCAACTCGGCGCTTTCGTGCAACGCGCTCCCCTCCTGCAACAGCGCGGTGAGGCGCCAGCGCACGAACTGCCAGGCGTCCGGCCCCATCGACATGAACGTATTCAGCGACGGCTGCGAGAAGGGGTGCCGCTCGGCGATCTGTGGGTGGGCGGCGAACAGCTCGCGGCTCTCCAGCGCCGACAGGTCGAGCACGTGCTCGCCGATGGCCGTCCCGACGCGCGGCATGACGCCTTCCTGCGGGCGAAAGATGCCGTACGGCAGGTTCTGGATGGGGAAGTGCGAGTCGCTGGGTACGTCGAGAAACGCGTCGGGCATGGAGGTTTGCAGATGGGAAGATAACTGGCTCGCTTTGCGCTCCGACCAGCGGGAGGAAGTACTCTTGAAGTGCTCGCCGAGGGGGGAAGGGGTGAGGAGTTGAGAGAGCGTGTCGAGAAAAACCCGCTTCCTTCCTTCTCCACCTTCACAATCCCTCCCCCCTTCTTATCGGAGCAGGCCGAGATCTTGAAGCGCTTCGACGGGCTCGTCGAATCTGCAACTGCCGAAGGAGGCGGCCAGGTGCTCGCGGGTGCGTTCGATGGCGGCGGTGGAGGCGGAGCGGTCCTTCCAGGCGACCGTGTCGGGGGTGAAGCGGAAGTGGTCGGCGTTTTCTTCGAGGAGCACTTCGCGCAGGGCGCCGGGGCCGAGGCCCTGCGCCTCGGCGAAGACGGCGGCGGCGAAGACGTTGAGGAAGCCGTGGCGGTAGACGCCCCGGTCCTGGTCGCGGTGGCGTACCGGGCGATGCAGGCCCGCGGTGGCCTTGAAGCGCACGTCGGCGTCGCGGCAGGCGGCGATGGCGTACGCGAGGGGGCCGGCGGCCGGGACGTCCGACGCCGCCTCGCCGCCGCAGCGAAACTTGAGGCCCGCTTCGGCGCGGAGCGGGCGCTCCTGCGCGGCGTTGTGCTCAGCGATCGCCTCGGCGACGAGCGGCACGGCCTCGGCGGTATCGTCGGTGAGGGGCACCTCGTAGTAGAGATCGAGCCGTGCGGTGCCGGCCATCACGAGCGCGCGGTGCACCTCGGCGAGGAAGTCCGTCATCGCTTCGGGGGTCGCCTCCAGCAGGGGGGCGGGCAGGCGCGCCTCCATCACGTCGGTGGCGGCGCGGCCCTGGCGGCGCTCGGCGAAGCGGGCGATCGCGTCGAGGTCGTCGTCGAAGCTGCTCAGGAACGCCTCGGGCGTGTCGCCGCCGGCGGCGCCCAACACGCTGAAGCGGTAGGGCCGCGCCGGACCGCGCCGGGTGCGGGCGTCCTCGGCGAAGAGGTGGGCGTAGTCGTCGAGGTCGGGCAGGCGACGGGCCGGCAGCACGAAGCGCGCGAGTATCCCGGCGTGCTCCTCGCGCCGGTAGCGCGCGTAGTTCTGCATCGCCTCGGGCAACGACAGGTCGGCCGGGGGAAAGAGGCCGGCGTAGTCGATGAGGCCGTCGAGGAAGACGCGCAGGCTGTCAGGCAAATCGTTCGAAGCGGCGGGCGCGCCGTCGCCCCCGGCGGCTCCTCCGCCTCCCCGGGGAGGGCCTCCGGAAGCAGCGGCGGAGTCGTCGGGAAGAGGCATGGCTTCGCGGTTGCGGCTTCACGGGTCGGGGTTTCGGGTTCTGCAAAGTGCGCCGCGTGGGGATGGGTTCCGCGGGCAGCCGACCGCCGGCCGCTAACCGTTCCTCACCCAATCGTTTCTTTCATTTCACGCCGCAGGCGCAACATTGGCCGGCGCAACATTGGCCGGCGCAACATTTCGAACTGGTATGGATTCTCAAACAGAAACGAAACGGGCGGCTTTCGGCGTCCGGGCGTTCTTTTTTCAACATTCTCTCTTTCTCTGCACTCCTATTCGCCTACACGTCATGCCTGCCGCTCACCGGCTCATGCCACGTCGTTACCCTCTCTTGCAACGTTACGCTTCGCTTCTCGCCATTTTGCTGGGCGGGCTCGTGTTTTTGAGTGCGACCGGCTGCGGAAGCAGCAACCCCAACATCAGCGCGGCCAACAGCGCCCTCGAAAATCAGAACTACGAGCAGGCGCTTCAGAGCATCAATACCGAAATTGAAGAGAGCCCGCAGAATGCCGAAGCCTACCGGCTGAAGGGGGAAATCCTTTACCAGCAGGCGCAGAACACGGAAGCTCCCGAACGGCGCGCCGAGATTCTGGGCGAGATGGTGTCCGCCTACGACCAGGCGATCGAGATTAACCCGGAGATCGAAGACCAGGTGCAGCTGCGGCTCATTCAGACGTACGGGCAAGAGTTCCAGCGCGGCGTGGAGGCGTACAACCAGGCGCAGGAGCAGGACGACCCGGCCACCTACCGCCGGGCGGCGAGCTACCTGGAGGGCGCCTCGAAAATCCGGCCCGACTCGGCCAGCGCCTCGCTCTACGAGGCATTCGCCTACATCAACGCGGGCGACTCCGAACGCGCCATCGACCCGATGCGCCGCGCGGTGGAAGCCGGCGCCGACAGCGCGAGCAACTACGTGATTCTCGCGCAGCTTTACCAGCAGGCGGGACAGACCGACGAGGCCATCACGATGCTGGAGGACGCCACCGAGCGGTACCCCGACGACGACAAGCTTCAGTCGCAGCTGCTCAACGCCTACCAGCGTTCCGGCGACACCGAGCGTGCGATGACCGCCTACGAGGAGGCGATTGAGCAAAACCCGCAGAACGCCACCTACCGCTACAACTACGGCTCGATGCTGCTCAACGCCGAACAATACGATGCGGCCATCGCGCAGCTCAACCGCGCGCTCGAAATCGACCCGGGCAACGTCAACGCGCAGTACAACCTGGGCGCGGCGTACACCAATAAGGCCGTCGGTGTCAACCAGCAGCTCGTGGACCTGGATGAGCAGATCAGCCAGGAGGGCTCGGACATGTCCGAGCAGGAAAGGCAAGACATGCGAAGCCGAATGGAGGAACTGGCCGACCGGCGCACTGAGCTGTTTCGCCAGGCCATCGACCCGCTGGAGACCGCCCGCCAGGCCCTCCGGCAGGGCAACGCCGGCGAGACCAACCTCAACGAGCAGCAGATCTGCCGCAGTCTCTACACCGCCTACGCGCAGACCCAGCAGCGCGAGAAGGCCCAGCAGATCGAAGACTGCGCCGGCATAGGCGGCGGCGGCTCGCAGTAGGCGACGCGTCGAAGCAGTAGGTCGGCGCCCGGCTCATTTCCGTCGGGCGCGACCGATCCCCCTTCGCGGCCCGGTCTTCTCTTCGGAGGAGGCCGGGTTTTTGTGCGCTTGGCGCGGGGCATTTTTCAGAAAACGCGAGTACCGGCGATCCAAATCGGCATCCCCCTTCGCGGCCCGACAACCTTTCAACCTTCAACATTCACCCCTTCATGCCCCTTGACGCCTCCCCCCCGATGCCGCCCGCCGACGCCGACGCCGATCCCGAAGTGCGCGCGCCCGGCGAAAGCGCAGACCGCGGCTTCGCCACGCGCTGCGTGCACGCCGGCCAGCAGCCCGACCCGGCCACCGGCGCGATCATGACGCCCATCTACCAGACCTCAACCTACGCGCAGGCCGCGCCCGGCGACCACCAAGGCCACGAGTACTCGCGCGTCTCCAACCCCACGCGCTCGGCGCTGGAGGCCAACCTCGCCGCTCTCGAAGGCGCCGCGCACGGCATCTGCTTTTCCAGCGGCGTGGCCGGCATCGACGCCATCGCGCGCAGCGGCCTGCGCCCCGGCGACCACGTCGTGGCCTCGAACGATCTCTACGGGGGCACCTTCCGGCTCTTCAAAAAAATCTTCGAGCCGTACGGGGTGGACTTCACCTTCACCGACCTGACCGACCCGGTGGCCGCCCGCGACGCGATGCGTCCCGCGACCGAGCTGCTCTGGGTCGAGACGCCGACGAATCCGCTCCTGCGCGTCTCCGACATCGCGCGCCTGACCGAGATCGCCGACGCCGGCAGCGCGGACGTAGCCGTCGACAACACCTTCGCCTCGCCCGTCCTCCAGCAACCGCTCGAGCTGGGCGCCGATCTCGTGCTCCACAGCGGCACGAAGTACCTCGGTGGGCACTCCGACCTCATCCTCGGCGCCGTCTGCACCGATTCCGACGAGTGGGCCGAGCGGCTGCGCTTCCAGATCAAGAGCGTCGGCGCCAGTCCCGGCCCCATGGACTGCTTCCTGGCGCTGCGCGGCACCAAGACGCTGCACCTGCGCATGGAGCGCCACTGCCGCAGCGCGCAGGCCGTCGCCGAATTTCTCGACGCGCACCCGAAGGCCGGCCGCGTGCGCTACCCCGGCCTGCCAGGCGACCCCTACCATGAAGCCGCGCAGAAGCAAATGAGCGGCTTTGGGGGCATGGTCGCCTTCGCCCTCGCCGACGACCGTGTGGAGGCGGCGAAGGATTTCATCAGCCGCACCGACGTTTTCGAGCTGGCCGAAAGCCTCGGCGGCGTCGAAAGCCTCATCGAGCACCCCGCCTCGATGACGCACGCCTCCATCCCTGCCGAGGAGCGCCGCAAGGCCGGCCTGCGCGACTCGCTGATTCGCCTCTCGGTCGGTGTGGAGGATGAGGAGGACCTGATTGCGGACCTCGACCGGGCGCTGGCGGCGACGTAGGGGCACCCGGCTGTGGGTGTCGCTGCCATCCCTTTGCGCGACACGTTCCTCTGAGAAGCATCAATCGGTCCACGGGTATTTTCGCAACGGCGCATCGGTGGGTCCCTTCCGGCGCTTCACCTCCTCACGAAAAACCGGCACCCTGCACCGCGCCGTTCGTAAACAGAGGCCGGCCCCCGCGACTCTGCCGATTCCGTTTCTTCGCCGATGCCCTCTGCCCCTCCCTCCTCCGACTCGCAGCAGCAGCGCCGGGCCGACGCGGCCGCCGCTTCCCCTGACGACGGCAACGCCTCCGCCACGGCCGCCGCCGACGTCGCCCTCTTCGGACGCGACGGCACCGAGCGCATCGTGGACGTGCAGCCGCTCCTGCGCGGGGCGCATCGCGACCAGGCGAAGGTGCGCCTCTACCGCCGCAGCGCCGGCCAAGACGGCCAGCCGCAGCGCGTGAGCGAAGAAACGGACGACTTCTACCCTTTTTTCTTCCTCTCCGACCGCGCCCTGCTGGACGGGTTCTCCGACGGGCGCTACCGCTGCGAAACGCTCGACGGTGACGGCTTTTTTCGCCACCTCGTGGTCGTTCGCTCGTGGGGCGCGCTCTGGGACGCGGTGCACCACATCGAACAAAACACCGGCAGCCGCGAGCGCCGGCCCGACGAGCTCTACCTCGTCGGCAGTCCCGTGCAGCAGTACCTCCTGCAGAGCGGGCGCACCTGCCTGAAGGGCATGGAACCCGGCGACCTGCACCGCCTCCAGCTCGACATCGAGACGCGCTCGACGGGCGACTTTCCCAATGCCGAACGCCCCGAGGACGAAATCATCCTCGTCGCCCTC
>PXTR01000005.1 GCA_003023245.1 Bacteroidetes bacterium QS_8_68_15
GTCCACGTCGTCGGGGCCGGTGATGAGGTTGAGCTTGTCCTCGGGGTAGATGATGTCGCCGCTGTCGAAGTCGCCCAGCTGGGCCCACTCCTGCGGGTCCATCCCCATCACCTTGTAGATCCAATCGACCTGCATGCCGTCCTTGCGGCCGGGCTTGAGGGAGCTTTCGATTTCAACGCCGTCGCGCAAGTTGAACTTACGGATGTGCGGCGGCGGCATGAACGGGTCCTCGTCGGTCTTGGGGAGGTCGGGGGAAAGCTCGCGCATGAAGCCGAACTTCTTGTCCCCGATCAGCTCCAGCATTCCGCGAAAGCGGTCGTCGGGAGACCTGTCGTCAGAAGACATGAAAGAGCCGGGCGGGTTGAGTGCGAAAAAGGCGCCTCCCGCTGCAGCGGTCGCGTCCTCCTTGCGAGGAGACGCGCGCCGCGCGGGTGAGAAGCGCGAACGAATACGAAAACAGGTGGCGGGAAACGACGCGGGACGGCTCCCCGCGCGGCACCGGACGGGTGCCTTCAGACCGGTGACTTACTTGCAAACGGAAATCACGTCGCGCACGGGAACGACACGAACGCCGCACGCAGTAGGTACGAAAACAACCGCTCCTCTTTTGGTAACCCAAGTTGTGTGTCATCCCGGCCTACGAGCCGGGATCTCCCTCAAAGTGGCAGAAAGCCCGAATGAGATTCTGCATCGGAGTGCAGAATGACACTCGAAAAGTCGAGTGCCCGGGGCAGACGCCCCGATGTACAGGAACTGATGCGCAAGAACCGCCATGCAGACGTGCGGGACGTGTCGCAGGCGGGGCGAGCGCTTGCACGACCGGCGGCGAAGGGGCGAGCAGAGCACGTTCGACCCACCCGGAGTCGCGCACGCACAAGGACGAAATACGCACAGGCCAAACCGCCGTCGGTGCGAGTCGCCGTTGCCGAGGCGAAACAGACACGCTCCGCAGCCGACGACGAAAGCAAACAGGCAGCGCGGGCGATACACCGAGGCCGGCACAGCCGCAGCCGGCGACGCTGCTGCAATTATACTCCGATTGCTCGAAACGACGCCTCCCACCGAGGGGTTCCGGCATCCGACGCCCCATCGAGGGCGTTCCTCGCGCTTTCGCACGAGCGTTACAGCATCGAGCCACGCGAAATCGACAGCGCGAACGCCCGAGGGCGCTTCCCGCTACGCTACACGACCCGACCTGACACGGTTCCTTCCGACCTGACACGGTTCCGTCTCCTTCCTCTCTCCTGACGAATCGACCATGCCGAGCGAACCGCCTGCCCCGAGCGCCGAAGAGCAGCTCCGCAACGAAGGCTTTCGCCGCATCGCCGGGGCCGACGAAGCGGGGCGCGGCTGCCTGGCCGGGCCGGTCGTGGCCGCCGCCGTCGCCTTGCCGCCCGGCCCGCTGCCGTCGCCGCTGGCGGACGTGGCCGACAGCAAGTCGCTCTCGCGAGAGCGGCGCGAGACGCTGGCGGGCGCCCTCCGCGAGGAAACCGCGCGTCACGAGGCCGCCGGCGTCGGCGTCGGGCAGTGCAGCCCCGCCGAGATCGACGAGATGAACATTCTGCGCGCGGCGCTCGAAGCCATGCGCCGCGCCGCCGAGGCGTTGCGTGAGCCGCTCGGGGGGACGGCCCCGGGCTTTCTGTTGGTGGACGGCGACCGAACGCCCGTCGATGCGCCCTGCCCCTGCCGCGCCGTCGTGAAGGGCGACCGCCGCATCCCGTCCATCGCCGCCGCCTCCATCATGGCCAAAACGACGCGCGACGCCATTATGCGCCGCCTCCACGACGAGGGGCACGACGCCTACGGGTGGAAGACGAACGTCGGCTACCCCACCGCCGAGCACTACGACGGCCTCGCTGCCCACGGCCCCACCGCGCATCACCGCCGCTCCTTCCGCCTGGAGCGGACGACGGGCCGGTAGCGCGTCCGTCCATTTTTTACTCATTCATTTTCTACAAAATGCTCCGAACGAGGCGCGCTTTCCGCGAACGCTCCCTCCGCGCTCGGAAACATCCGCGCGTCCCATAGTACCACTTTCCCGGCCCCTCTTTTTGCACGCGGCCGGAACGCTCCGCTTTGCTTTTTGCTCCGCTCCGGTCCCGTGCAGCACGGCTCCTCCTCGCCCGCGCCCTCCCCGCCGCCGGAAGCGCTCGCCGCCGGCACGGACGAGAGCGACGGGCCGCCCCTCATCGTGCTCACCGCCCCGAGCGGCGCCGGCAAGACGACCATCGCCCGGCGCGTACTGGAAGAAATGCCGCAGGTGCGCTTCTCGGTCAGCGCCACCACGCGCGCCCCGCGTCCCGGCGAAGAAGACGGTACGCACTACCACTTCCTTTCCGAAGAGCGCTTTCGCGACGGCATCAAGGACGGCATTCTCGTGGAGTACGAAGAGGTCTACCCCGGCCAGTTTTACGGCACGCTCCGCTCGGAGCTGGAGCGCGGCGCCGCGCCGGTGCTCTTGGACATCGACGTGAAGGGCGCCGCCAGCATCAAAGCGACGTATGGCTCGCGCGCGCTGGTGCTTTTCGTGCGCCCCCCTTCGAAGGAAGCGCTGGCGCGTCGCCTCAAGGGGCGCGGCACCGAGGTCAACGAAGACCTCGACAAGCGTCTCGAACGCGCCGAGATGGAGCTGGCCCGCGCCGACGCCTGCGACGCGGTCGTCGTCAACGACGATCTCGCCGAAGCCGTCGAAGAAACCCTCCGCCTCGTCCGCTCGTTCGTTAAAAGTTGAACACACCTAGGGTTGCAAGCGTCCTCGCTGCAGACGCTCTCCGCCTCCCGCACTCCCACACCCCCGCACTCCCAGACGCAAACAATGGCTCTCAAGACGCTCGACGTGCACGCCCTCGCCGACAAGACCGGCAATCTGTACGAGACGGTCGCCATCGTCGCCAAGCGCGCACGCCAGAACGCCGCCAACGAAAAAGCTGAACTCGAAGAGAAGCTGTCCTACTACGAGGGCTTCGGCCCGGAGATGGAAGACGTGCGCATGCAGGAAGAGCAGGCCCGCACCTCCATCGAGTTCGAGGAACGCCCCAAGCCCACCGAGGTCGCCATCGAAGAGGTGCAGAACGACGAGATCTACCACCGCTTTCCCGAAGAGGAAGGCGGCGAGGAAGAAGAGCAAATGGTCGAGCTTTGATTGTCGGCGTTTTGAGCGTCGGTGCGTGAACGCCATCCACGGTCACCAACCGCGTCTGCATTATCGACACGCTACGAGCCAAAAAGCGTCTCGTCGAAGTGCTTTCGAGATGAGAACGGCCTTCCCGCTCACGGCCGCACCCGCTCATGACTGACGGCGCCTCCGGCGGCAACGCTCCCGAACGACGCGACGACGCGCTGGACGGGCGCAAGCTGCTGCTGGGCGTCTCCGGCGGCATCGCTGCCTACAAGACCGCTGCGCTCGTGCGCCTCTTCAAGAAGGCGGGCGCCGAGGTGCAGGTGCTCATGACCGAGAGCGCGGCGCGCTTCGTCACGCCGCTCACGCTGGGCGCGCTGTCCGGGCGCGAGGTGCTGACGGGGGTGTTCCCCGACGGTCCCGGTGGAAGCGATGAAGGCGAGAGCAGCAGCGCGTGGACGAAGCACATCTCGCTGGGCCTGTGGGCGGATCTTTTCGTCGTCGCCCCGGCCACGGCGCAGACGCTCGCTAAGCTGTCCGGCGGCTTCTGCGACTCGATGCTCACGGCCACGGCGCTCTCGGCGCGGTGCCCGCTGTTGGTGTGTCCGTCGATGGACCGCGACATGTACGCCCACCCCGCCGTGCAGGGCAACCTGGAGCGCCTGCGCGGTTACGGCTACACCATCCTGCCCGCCGCCGAGGGCGAACTGGCCAGCGGCCTCACCGGCCGGGGCCGCCTCCCCGAGCCCGAAGCCATCGCCGACCGCGCGCGCAGCATGGTGAGGGAAGAAGGGGGGCGCTCTTCGAGCGCGAAGGTGGGAAAGAGAGAGAAGGTGAGAGGGAGAGAAGGGGAAGGAAGAAAGAGAGAGGGTGGGAAGGAGGCGGATGAACCAGCAACCCCTTCGCCGGTCGAAAACGAACCTTCAAACCCTCCAACCCTCAACCCTTCACGCGCGCAGCCGCTGCGCGGCGAGCACGTCTTGGTAACTGCCGGCCCCACGCGCGAGCCGCTCGACCCGGTGCGGCACCTCACCAACCCCTCCACCGGCACAATGGGCTTCGCGCTGGCGGAGGCCGCCGCCCGCCGCGGCGCGCACGTCACCCTCGTCGCCGGCCCCACCGCGCTGGAGACGCCCGCCGCCGCAAGCAGCGAGGGAGGCCCTGTCGAGCGCATCGACGTGAACACCGCCGCCGAGATGCACGCCGCCGCGCGCGAGCACGCCCCCCGCGCCGGCCTCGTCGTCATGGCCGCCGCCGTCGCCGACTACACGCCCGCCGAGCCGCCCGCGCCCTCGAAGCTCAAAAAAGGCGACACCGGCGATGAACTGACGCTGCGCCTGACGCGCACGCCCGACATCCTCGCTGAGCTGGGCGCGGCCAAACGCGACGGCCAGCGCCTCGTCGGCTTCGCGCTCGAAACCGACGACGGCCCCGACAACGCCCGCCGCAAGCTGCGGGAGAAAAACCTCGACTGGATCGTCCTCAACAGCCTTACCGAGGACGGCAGCAGCTTCGGCCCCGGCGCCAACCGCGTCACGCTCATCGGGGCGAGCGGCACCGAGGAAGACTTCCCCACGCTGCCCAAGCGCGCCCTCGCCGACCGGCTGCTCGACCGCGTGGCGCCCACCGCCGCGTCCCGCGCCGAGACGCAATCCCAACACGAGTAGGGGCACGATATATCGTGCCCTTACGCCAACCGCGGGCGTCGATGGGCAACGCGCTTCCCCGTGAAGAGAACGCCAGACGTCCCACGGCTATTTCAGCAGACGCACGCATCGTGCCCCACGGTGCATTTCGGCCGTTCCGCCGCAAAAAAACGCCTCCGACGGCCCCAGACGGGATTCCGCAAAAAAGCGCGCCCCCACCGTCACCGGCGAGAGGCGCGCTCGTCGTTGCGAAACCCCGTCGTCCACGGTCCCGCCCAGCTTCCGAAGGAAGCCCTCACGCCACCGTGATGTCGTCGTCGAGGTAGACGTTCTGGATGGCGTGCAGGATGTCGACGCCCTCGTCCATCGGGCGCTGAAACGCCTTACGCCCCGTGATGAGGCCCGTCCCGCCGGCGCGCTTGTTGATGACGGCGGTGCGCACGACCTGCTGGAGGTCGTTCTCGCCGCTGCCGCCGCCGCTGTTGATCAGCCCCACACGGCCCATGTAGCCGTTGGCCACCTGGTAGCGCGTCAGGTCGATGGGGTGGTCGCTCGACAACTCGGTGTAGATGCGCGGCTCTTGCTTGGCGTAGCCGCCGCCGCTGTCGCCGGCTTGGTCCTTTTCGTGGATGGCCTCGAAGCCGCCGTTGAGCGTAGGCTGCTTCTGCTTGACGATGTCCGCCTCGATGGTCGCGCCGATGTGGTTGGCCTGCCCGGTCAGGTCGGCGGCGGCCTCGTAGTTTTTGCCGTTCATGCGGAACTCGGAGTTGCGCACGTAGCACCACAGGATCGTCATCATCCCGAGGTCGTGCGCCTTCGAGAACGCCCTCGAGACCTCCGTGATCTGCCGGCGGCTCGCCTTGCCGCTGCCGAAGTAGATCGTCGCCCCCACGCCCACGCAGCCCATGTCGAAGGCGTCCTCGACGCTGGCGAAGAGCGTCTGGTCGTGGAAGTTGGGATAGCTGAGCAGCTCGTTGTGGTTGATCTTCAGGATGAACGGGATCTTGTGGGCGTACTTGCGCGCCACGTTACCCAAGACGCCGAAGGAGGTGGCCACGCCGTTGGTGCCGCCCTCGATGGCCAGCTCGATGATCTTCTCGGGGTCGAAGTAGTCGGGGTTGGGGGCGAAGCTGGCCCCGGCAGTGTGCTCCAGGCCCTGGTCGACCGGCAGGATCGAGATGTAGCCGCTGTCGCCGAGGCGGCCGTGGCCGTAGAGCGCCTGCATCGAGCGCAAGACGCGCGGGTTGCGGTCCGAGCCGGCCCACACGCGGTCCACGAAGTCCGGGCCCGGTAGGTAAAGTTTCTCTTTGGGAATCGTCTCACAGGTGTGGCCCAAGAGCGATTCGGCCTCGTCGCCGAGGAGCTCTTCGGCGCGGGAAGAGGCGCTGGCGGAGAGAGCGGTCTGTTGCTGTTGCGGAGCGGTGGCGGTCGGGTTAGCCATGACGGGGGCGGCAGATCGAAAGTAGAAAGCGGAAGCGCGCGAGCGCTGGAGTTGGTTAATATCTCTTAACAACGCGACCCCGACCGCCCGTTTCGCACTTTCGTGAAAGCGCAGCAAAATAGCGGCGCTCATGACGCCCGCGCCCGCACCGCGTCAGGGATGCGCGCGGGCTTCGCCAACAACGTCGGCAGCGCGCGCGCCAGGAGCGGCGCCGTCAGCAGCCCGCGCGAGCCGAGCGCGCCGAAGAACCACACGCGCCGGTCGCTCCGGTCCGTGCCGCCGCAGGGCAGCGGGCCGAGCGCCGGAAGCGGCGACCCCGGCGGCGAGACGCGCGCCCCGGCCTGCGCGCCGATCACTTCCGCCTCGGCCAGCGGCGGCAGCATCCGGCTCACCTTGTCGAGGATGTACTGCCGGCCGTCGTCGGTGGGGCGCAGGTGGCGCGCCTCATGCTCGTAGGTGCTGCCGGCGAGGAGCGTGCCACCGGGCTGGGATACGACGTAGCCGCTGCCCGAGAGGCTGCCGGGCAGGCGCGCCCCGTCGAGCGCGGGCGGGCGGCGCAGGCGGAGCGTCTGCCCCTTCACCGCGCGCAGGTCCAGCGGCGCGAGCGCCCCCAGCGCGGCGTACCCCAGCCCCACGCAGAGGAGCAGCCGTTCCGCCTCGCGGCGCCGCGTCCGCTCGCCGCCGCGTTCGACCTCGCGCTCGACTTCGACGGTGACGTGTTCCGCGCGCTCCGTCCAGCCCGTCACGCGAGCGCCGGTTTCGACCGTCGCGCCGCGTTCGCGGGCCGCGTCGAGGAGCGCGCCGACGAGGGCGGGCACGTCCGCCGCGCCGCCGTCGTCGATCCAGAGCGCGCCGTGCGGTGACTGCACGGCGGGGAAGCGATCGGACGCCGCTTCGGCAGAGAGCCACGCGGTGCGGTCCGGGTGCTCGCCCGCCGCATCTTGAAAAACGCCCGCCTGCTCCGCGTTCTGCGCCGGGCGCAGGACGCCGCGTTCGTCGAAGGTCGCCTCCGCCCCGGCCGCGCGGACGATCCAGCGCAGCGCGCCGAGCGCCTCCCCGAGCCGCCACGTCGGGCGGGCGCGGCGGCCCATCAGCGGGTTGACCGATCCCGCCGCGGCCCCGCTCGCGCCGGAAGCCGGCTCGCCGGTCGCCTCCAACAAGCGTACGGCGTGCCCCGCGCGGCTCAGCGCGAAGGCCGCGCAGGCTCCCGCAAGGCCGCCGCCGGCAATGAGTACGTCGTCCGTCATCGGCTGCGTCGGCGCTCGTCCGGCAAAATCGGGCACATTGCGCGGCAGCGGCGGTTGCAATGAATCGTCCAGCAGACCCCGCTGGATTCGCAAGTAACGCCTTCCCTGCCCGCAAGGTGCCGCCATGCCCGACGTGCAATCTGCCGCTGACCGCGGCGCGCCCGCCGACGCGAAAGAGGCCGCGCAAGTCGGCCCGGAGATGACGTACGAGGAGTTTCTGGAATGGGCCGACGACCGCCACCTCGAATGGGTCAACAAGAAACCCTATCTCATGCCCAGCCCGCCCACGCGCCACCAGCGCATCGTCGGCTTTCTCACGTCGATTCTCGGCATCTACGCCGAGGAAAAAGCGCTCGGGGAAGTCCTCGTAGCTCCATACCAGATGAAAGTCGAAAACGGGCGCGAGCCGGACGTGCTGTTCGTCGCTGCCGAGCACGAGCATCGGCTAAAGCAAAACCATCTCGACGGCCCGGCCGACCTGGCGGTGGAAGTCGTCAGCCCGACGAGTGAAGCGCGTGACTACGAGGAAAAGTTCTACGAATACGAAGCCGGCGGCGTGCGCGAGTACTGGCTCGTCGACCCGCAATGCGAGGAACTCGCGGTCTATCGCCTCGCCGAGAACGGTCACTACCGCCCCGTTCGTCCCGACGACGAGGGCCGGTTCCACTCCGAGGTGGCCCCGGGCTTCTGGCTCGACGCCGCGTGGCTGTGGCAAGACTCGCTCCCGAAGGTGACGACCGTGCTGCGCGCATGGGGCCTGGTTGGGTAGCTTGTCTTCCCTGCGCGATTGCCCCCATCCTGCCCGGCCAGAGCCCCAGCGAACCATCCAACCAGAAAACTCGACAACCATCATCATTGGAGCGGGGGTGGTCGGGCTGGCCGTCGGCTGGCGGCTGGCGGAGGCCGGGGAGCGCGTGGTCGTCTTCGAGCAAGGGACGGCGGGCCGCGGCACCTCGTGGCAGGCCGCCGGGATGCTCGCGCCCGACGCGGAGATCGGGTTCGAGGAGCTGAAGTTGTACGCCCTGAGCCGCGAGAGCCTGCGCCGCTGGCCCGCCTTCGCCGACGAACTGGAAGCCGCCAGCGGCCAGGACGTCGACCTGCGCACCGAGGGCACCTTCGTCGTTGCCGACGACCCCGACAGCGCCGCCGCGCTGCGCCGCCTCTACGATTTTCAGCAAGAGCAGGGCCTGGACGTGGAATGGCTCTCGCCGGAGGCGGCGCTGGAGCGCGAGCCATTTCTGGCTCCGCGCCTCGCGGCGGCCGTCTTCACCCCAGCGGATTATCAGGTCGACAACCGCCGCCTCGTGGAGGCGCTACGCACCGCATTCGAAGCCGCCGGCGGCACCCTCCGCGAAGAGACGCCCGTCGCCGCGGTGCACCCCGGCGCCGAAGACGGCCCCGAGCGCCCCGCCGTTACGGCCGAACGCGACGACGGAACGACCGAGCGCGTTGAGGCGCGGGCGGTCGTCGTGGCCGCCGGGGTGGGCACGCGCAACATCGACGGGCTGGAGGCGATCCCCGCCGTGCGTCCAGTCAAGGGCCAGATGATCGAACTGAAGGCCGCGCGCCCCTTCGCGCTCGATCACGTCGTGCGTGGCCCCGACGCCTACCTCGCGCCCAAGTCGGACGGCCGCCTGCTCGTCGGCGCGACCAGCGAGGAGCGCGGCTTCGACACGCGCGTGACCGCCGGCGGCCTCTTCGAGCTGCTGGAGGGGGCGCGCGACGTGGTGCCCGGCGTCGACGAGCTGGAAGTGACCGGGACGTGGGCCGGCCTGCGCCCCGCCGCGCGCGACAATGCGCCCCTCTTGGGCGAAAGCGGACTACCGGGCGTCGTGATGGCGACGGGGCACTATCGCCACGGCGTCTTGCTTACCCCCGCCACCGCCGACGAGATCGCGCGCCTCGTGCTCGACGGAGAAACTTCGCGCTGGATCGCGCCGTTTTCTCCTGTCCGGTTTTGACGTCATATCTCGCCCGTCATGAGCACACCCGAAGCGTCCGATTCAGCGGCCTCCGCCCCCGCAGCGCGCGTCACCGTCAACGGTGAGGACGAATCGCTGCCGCCTGCCGGCGCGACCGTGGCCGAACTGTTGCGCCGCCGCGACGACGCCGGCCCCGAGCAGTCCGGCATCGCCGTGGCCGTCGACGGGGACGTCGTGCGCCGCCAAGACTGGAGCGACACGCACCTCGGCGGCGGCGAGCACGTCGAAATCATCACCGCACAGCAGGGCGGGTAGCGATTTTCGAATGGCGATTTTCGATGGCGATTGGTCGCCCGCCGAGAACTGAACACCCCAAACCCCAAACCGCGAAGCCCCATGCCCGCCACGCTCGAAAACGGCACTGCGCCGACGGAGACCGAGGATGCCGCGCTCACGTTCGGCGCCTACGCCTTCGACTCGCGGCTGCTGGTCGGCACCGGGGGGTACAGCAGCCCGCAAGACCTGCTCGACGCGCTCGCGGCGGCGGGCGCCGAGCTGGTGACCGTCTCCATCCGGCGGACCAACCTCGAAGGCGACGCCGGCGGACCGCTCTCGCTGCTGCGCGAACACGGCTACCGGCTCCTCCCCAACACCGCCGGCTGCTTCACTGCGAAGGAAGCCGTCCTCACTGCCGGGCTCGCCCGCGAGGCGCTCGACACCGACCTCGTCAAGCTCGAAGTCATCGGCGACGACGAGACGCTTCTCCCTGACACCGAGCAGCTGCTGAAGGCCGCGCGCCAGCTCGTCGACGACGGCTTCACCGTGCTGGCCTACGCCAATGACGACCCCATCGTCTGCCGCAAGCTCGCTTCGCTCGGCTGCGCGGCGGTGATGCCGGGCGGCGCGCCCATCGGCAGCGGGCAGGGCCTCTTGAACCCGTACAATCTGCGCCTCATCCGCGAGGAGGTGCCCGCCGACGTCCCGCTGATCGTGGACGCGGGCGTCGGCACGGCCTCCGACGCGGCCGAGGCCATGGAACTGGGCTACGACGGGCTCTTGGTCAACACGGCCATCAGCGGGGCCAAGCACCCGGTCCAGATGGCCGAGGCAATGCGCAAAGCGACCGAGGCGGGCCGCGCGGCCTTCGAAGCGGGCCGCACGCCGCGCCGCCGCTACGCGCAGGCCACCTCGCCGGAACAAGGACGATTGACGGTGAACGATGGACGATGAATCTCAGGCAGGCGAGCCGTCCGTTCATGCAGGCGAGCCGTCCGTCGTCCGTCGCCCGTCGTCGTTACTGCGCCTGGCGCTCATTGCGGACGGCTTCGCAAGCGACCCCGCCACGGCCGATCGGACGGTCGCGGCGGCCCGCGCCGGGGCACTATGGGTCCATCTGCGCGACCACGAAGCGGGCGACGACGCTTTCGCCGACGCAGCGCGCGCGCTGGCCGACCGGCTGCGCGCCGCCGCGCCTTCCCGCGTGCGCCTCTCGGTCAACAGCCGCCTGAATGAGGCTGAGGCACTCAGCGCCGGCCTGCACACCGGGCGGCACGGCCCGTCGGTGGATGCGGCGCGGCGCGCCCTCGGGCCGGATGCGCTCGTTGGCGCTTCGGCGCACGACGCAGGCGAAGCGCGGGCCGCCGCCGGCGCGGACTACTACTTCTTCAGCCCCGTCTTCCCCACCGCCAGCAAGCCCGACCACCCCGGCGCCGGCCTCGATACGCTCCGCCGCTTCTGCCGCACGGTCCCCGAGACGCCCATTTTCGCCCTCGGCGGCGTCACGCCCGAGCGCGTCGCCCCCTGCCGCGCCGCCGGCGCCCACGGCGTTGCCGTTCGGTCCGGCATCCTGTACGCCGACGACCCGCCCCACGCCACACGCCAGTACCTCCACGCCCTCCGCCGCGCATGAACCCTCAATCGAAAATCGAAAACCGAAAACCGCCAATCGCATTGACGATCGCCACCAGCGACTCCGGCGGCGGCGCCGGCATCCAGGCCGACCTCAAAGCCATGCAGGCCCACGGCGTCTACGGCGCGAGCGTCCTGGTCGCCTCCACTGCGCAAAACACGCGCGCCGTGACCGACGTGCACGCCTTCCCGACGGCCCATGTCGAGGCGCAGTTCGACGCCGTGGCCTCCGACCTCGCCGTCGGCGTGGCCAAAACCGGGATGCTCTTCTCTGACGAGATCGTGCGCACCGTTGCGCAGAAGGTCGAGGAGCACGCGTTGTTTCCGCTCGTCGTGGACCCGGTGATGATCTCGAAAAGCGGTGACACGCTGCTCCAAGACGACGCTGTCGAGGCGGTCCGCGAGGCGCTTCTGCCGTCGGCGACGCTCGTCACGCCCAACAGCCACGAAGCCGCCCGTCTGACGGGCGCGGATGAACTGCGCACCGAGGCCGACGCCCGCGAGGCGGCGCGCGTCCTTCACGCGCTGGGGCCGGAGCACGTGCTCGTCAAGGGCGGCCACCTTCCCGGCGAGCCCGAGGAGGCGGTGGACGTGCTCTTCGATGGAAATGAGATGCACGTACTGCGCGCCGAACGCCTCGACACGCCGCACACGCACGGCACCGGCTGCACCTACGCCTCCTCCATCGCCGCCGGCCTCGCGCGCGGCTTCGCCCTGCCCGAGGCCACCCGCCGCGCCAAGCGCTACGTCACCGACGCGATTCGCCACGGCTTTGCGCTTTCGGACGCGCCCGCCGAGGGCAGCCACGGGCCGACGCACCACTTCTACTTCCTGGACGGCCATGAGGCCGTTCCCACCGAGGAAAACGCTTGAAAACGGCGAAG
>PXTR01000006.1 GCA_003023245.1 Bacteroidetes bacterium QS_8_68_15
CGTCGCGCTCTCCCCAGATGCGTGGTGGATCTTCTACGCGCGCGAAGACCGCCGCGAAAGCGACCTCATGTTCGTCGAGTCGTTCTGACAGAAGCTTCAAAAAAAAAGAACGCAGCGGCATCGAGGGAGGAACGAATGTTACGCGAAGTCGCAACGAGGTGTCTATTCGGGGGAACGCCCCTTTCACTCCCTTCAGAGCAGTTTAAACGGGGCGGGTCGAAAGACCGCCGTCTACGGTCCTCAGCACTGCAACCGAGCGGCCCGGAGCCTTGTGTCATACCCCTGGGATGCACCATGGGGATGACCTTCGGCCCTCCGCCGTCGGTCGGCAAACGCAGTTTCGCCGCCCGACTTCTATCGCTGCCACGGGTTGCACGAGACAGCAGCATTATTTAGGGTGAACCCGGCCTCTTCTCTTCTCCGTTCCTTCCTTTTGCTCCTTCTACGCATGGATCGTTCGGCGACCGGCTTGCTCGAACGAGCGGGACGTTTTATTAGAGGAAGGGTTACTGGAGGAAGGGCGTTCGCGCGGGCGGTTTGCACGCTCGTCCTCGCGGTTGCTGTGCTGGCAGGTGCGGCCGCGGTGCAGAGCGCTCACGCGCAGGAGCGCGACGGCTCTTCGTCCGCGCTGGTTGACGGGGCGACCGTGGGCGCTGGCCTGAACTTCTACCAGGGCGACCTGGACGGCAACTCCAACAGTGAGCTGATTCCGTTCCTCGTGTCGGGCAATATGGACCTGATGGCGGCCGTGCACCGCCGCCTCGGGCGCGGATTCGCGGCGGGACTGACGCTCTCCTACGACCGATTCTCGGGGCAAAATCAGGAAGCCAATTTCGCCGCCGATGCGTTTAGCCTGATCGCTGAGGGGCGCTACCGCCTTCCGCTGCCGCCGGGGCGTATCGGGCAGGTGTTTGTCGGGGTGGGACCGGTGCTGCTGTTCCCGCACTACTACGAGTTTCCCGAAACGCCCGCGGAGAACTACCGAAAAGCCGGAACGCGTTTTGCGGTCTTCGCCCCTGTGGGCGTGATCCTGTGGGATCGCGTTCGTCTGGGGGTAAAGATCTCCTTCACCGACTACCTCGACGGCTTTCGAGGCGACATGGAGAAAGATCGCGACGTACTCTCATTCATTAACGTCGGGTACCGCTTCGGAAGCTGACGCCGGCCTCGGGCGGGCGCTCCGTTTCTATCTCTTACGCTTCTCATTTTTTCTGATTATGGACTGCCGTCTTTTCTCTGCCATGAGGATGAAACGTGTGATGGTCGCCGCGCTGGTGCTTCTCATGGGCGCTGCCGTGACGCCTTCTTCTTCGCAGGCGTCCGCGCGACAAGCCGTCTTTGCAAACGGAGGCGGGGCCTTCTTCGGGTCCGACGCGCGGGGGCGAACCCCTGAAGCACGCGCGAGCACCCAGATCGGCGTGCGCCTGTGGTACAACCGCCTGCTTCGCCTGCGCGGGGCGCTGACCTTCCAGGACGTGAACGCCCTGGAGGGCGGGGTGGAGGTTTACCCCTTTGCAGATTCCTTCGACCGCGCCGAGCCGTACGCCTTCGCCGGCTTCGGGCGCTACTTTTCCGGCAACACCGACGCGCAGGCCGTCGCGCCCCTCGGCATCGGGGCGAACTATCCGCTGGCCCCGCGGCTCGACCTGAACGTCGAGATGGCCACCCGCTGGACGCTCGTGCAGCCGCCGGGCGGGGACGTGAACACTGTTTTCTCCCTCGCCCCGTCGGTCGGCCTCTCCTTCGACCTCGGGTGGATGGCCGACCGCCCCGCGCCGGACCAGCCGGCGTTTTTCGCTGCGCGCGGCGACGACGAGCGCCCCGCCGAGGCGGACGACGAAGGGCGCATGGCTCGGCCCGAGGAGCCGGCCTCTGCCGAGGAGCCGGCCTCTGCCGAGGAGACGTCGGAAGCCGAACCGGACCGAAGAGCGGACGGAGCGGCGGAAACGAGTGAGGAGGCGCGCACGTCGCTGCGCGGCCGCGAGGAAAAGATGGTTGCCGAGACGGCCCCGATGCCAATGTCTACACGCCAGCGGCGTTCGGGCGGGGCTGCGCGCCGTGCGCCTTCCCCCCCCAGCAGTGTATCGGACACCGGGGACGCGCAGACCAACGAGATGCACACCGTGCCGGCGGGCACCTTCGTGATGGGCTTGACCGACGAGGACCCGCTCGACTTGCAGCAGGCCGGGCGCAAGCGTATCTCCGTCACGCCCTTCAGCATCAGCCAGTTCGAGGTGTCCAACGCCGAGTACCGCGCGTTCCTCCAGGAGCTTCCGCCCGATCGGCGCCAAGAGATGCTTCCCGACTCGACGATCTGGGAAGGGGCGCGCAGCCGCTCGACCTGGAAGGCCTACTTTCGCGGCGAGGAGTACGCTGACTACCCGGTCGTCGGCGTCACGCACGAGCAGGCCAGCAGTTACTGCCAGTTCTACGACAAGCGCCTGCCGACGGAGGCGGAGTGGGAGTACGCCGCACGCGGCGACCTGGTCGGCAGCATCTACCCGTGGCAAGGCTACGAGCCGCGCAACAACCAGGGGCGCTACCTGGCCAACTACAACCCCGACCGCGGCGGCTACGCGGCCGACGGCTACGCCTTCACCGCTCCGGGCAATGCCTATCCGCCCAGCTCGTGGGGCCTCTATCACATGAGCGGGAACGTGGCCGAGTGGGTGCAGGACAAGTACCACTCCTCCTACGCGGACCTGTCCGACTTCAACCCGGTTTATGAAAACCCCGACGAAGACCGCTACATCGTGCGTGGCGGCTCCTGGGCCTCGAACGCTTTCTACATCGGCGTCGGCGTGCGCGACAGTCAGCCCGGCGGGGAGGCCTCGCCGTACATCGGCTTCCGCTGCGCCGGCGAAGCGGAGCGGCAGTAGCCGAAAGGTCCGCCCCGCTTCCGCCCGCCCATCGCTGCTTCCCGCTCACGTGAACGCTCCCGCTTTCATGGCCGATTCGACGTCTTCTTCTTTTCTCGATGCTGTCGAGCCCTACCTGCAGTTTTTCATCGGGATCTTCGGCGCGCTGGCCATCATCGGCGTCTTCTTCAAGATCCAGGGCTACCCCAACACGGAGCTCTTCATGGTTCTGGGCTTCATGGGAGAGGCGGCCGCCTTCGTCCTCATGGGCTCCTTTGCGCTGCTGTCGCACTACTTCGGCCCAGACCAGTCGCAGACCAAAGGAGGGGGCGCGTCTGGAGAGGTCGTGGCCGTGGAACAGCAGCACCAGCCGCCGCAGGCTGCAGCGGTGGGGCAGGAAATGCGCGCCACCGCCCGCGAGATGGTGGAGGAGCGCCTTCGCGAAGACCTTGACGAGGTGATGGAGGCGCTCACGCACGAGGTGCGCCGCTTCGGAGAGGAGATGCGCGAAATGAGCAATGAAATGGAGCACACCCGCTCGACGCTCGGCCAGATGCATGAGGCCCTCGGCCCCGCCGCCGACGGGCGCCTCGCCGAGCAGGCGGACGTGCTGGGCGACCGTATGGAGCAGATCAACGCGCAGCTCCGGCAGAGCGGGGCCAAGATCGAGGAGGGCCACGCGGCTCTGGAGCGGATGGAGGCGAGCCTGAGCCGCGCCGCCGACGGCGCGTTGCCGGAGGACGCCGAGCGGCTGGAGGAAGGCATGAAGGCCCTCGGCGCAGAGGTGCACGCGATGAGCAGCGAGATGGGGCCGGCCCGTGCGGCGGTCGAACGGATGCGCGGCGAGCTCGAGCAGGTCACCAGCGGCCAGCTGGCCGAAAACGCCGATCGTCTCGCGGAGGGGATGGACCACCTCAGCGGGGAAATGGAAGGAGCCGGCGAGGCCGTCGAGCGCCTGCGCTCCGACCTCGACGAAGTGGCCGCGCGCTTCCAGCGCTTCAACGGGCCCGTCGGGCGTCCCGATGGCACGCCCAACGGCGATGCGTCCAACGGCGAGCCTACCGCAGCCGGCCGCGAGGACAGCCGGCCCGCACGCGAGGCGTGACGCCCCTGCGCGCCTCCTCCTCCATGTTTCGATACGCCTCACCTTCGCGTCATGAAATCCCGTCTCAAGGATCTGCGGTACTCCGTCATGCTGGCGCTGTACCTGCCGATTCTGCTCTACGCTTTCAGCACGTACGACCTCAGCGACGACACCTACGCCGTGCAATCCGTCGAGCCGGTGGTGGTGGGGGACCGCACCGTCGTGCTCGGGCAGCCGTTCACGGCGCGCACCTTCCTGAGCGTGGGCCGGAGCGAAGGGAAGCGCCTCCAGACTGCAGACGGCGGCGTGCGCGCGGTCGGCGACTCGCTCCTGCGCATGAGCACCGGCGGCGTGCTCGCCGAGGACGAGCAGGAGCAAACCGTCTCCTACGGTGGTCAGTTCAGCTTCCAGCAGGTGGACGGGCAGACCGCGCAGATTCCCGTGCGCGGGCAGTTTACCGTGCGACGCCCCGAGATCGTGGCCACCAGTGAGGCCACGCAGTCGCTCTACCGTCGCTGTCTCAACCGCATCCGCATCGACGTGCCGGGGCTGGAGGACCGCCCGTTGCGCCTCGAATACGGCTCGAAGAGCACGGCCGGCCGCTCCATCGCCCTCAGCCCGGGCGGGAGCAGTTCCAGCACGGTGCGCGTGTTCCTGGCCGACTCAGCCTCGGCCGATACGCAGAACGTCTTGCTGGGCGAAAAAGAGTTCGCCGTGATCGACCCGCCGCGCCCGGAGCTGCGCGTGCGCAGCGGCGGGCGCGAGGTGACCAGCGGAGACAACCTCTCGCGCCGCCGCGCCGTCTTGAACTTCGAGGTCGAGCCGGACGCGGAGTTTCGCCAGCGCTACCCGCAGGACGCGCAGTACAGCGTGGGCCGGGCGACCGTCTTTCTGCGCAAGGGGCTGACGGCCAGCCGGAAAATCGGCACCTTCGACCTCAGCGACGGGCGCCTCGTCTTGACGCGCCAGCTGAGTGACGCGGAGGCAGGCGACCGCATCACCGTGCGCCTCGGGAGCGTCGTGCGCGTCAACCACGCCGGGCAGGCCATTCCCGTCTCCTTCAGCGAGGCCACCCGCACGTTCGGGTTCGTGCTTTCGTAGCGCCGGCCGTCCGTGCTCAGGGGTATTCTTCGGTCGTTCGGGGCGGAAACCGGAACCCCGATCACCCCAGACCGACGACGCGTTGATTGCTGGCGCGCTAATTGCAGGTATTGACGGGAGGCAGGGACGCGGGGCTGTGCCAGACGCCGTTTTGCTTTCTTTGCTCCCCTCTTCGACCTATGACCACACTCGCTCACATGACGCCTCTTCGCGCGAAGATCATCGGGGGACTTGCGGCCCTCGCGACCGTGCTGCTCGCCGGCCTCCTGGGGCCGCCGGCGGTCCAGGCGCAGACGGAGTGGAAGCAGACCTTTCAGGTCATCACGCCGATTCAGGAGAACAGCCCCGTCAGTGCGCTGCGCGACTCGCTGGTAGACGTGGCCCTGCGAGAAAACCTCTCGCTGCGGCGCGGCCCGGACGAGGAATCTCCCCGCCCGGTAAGCCAAATCGAGGAAGAGCTTCTGAGCCAGGGGCTTGACTTCACCAGCGCCAACCGCCTGTTCATTCGGTACGACTTCCAGGCCGAGCGCGGCGATCTCAAGCGTAGCATCGAAGAGCTGCGCTTCATCTACCGCCCCGAGGGCGCGCAGGGACAGGACCTGTCGATCATGCAGATCGACGTGTCGGAGACGTCGGCCGTCGCCAACATTCTCAAAACCAGCGGCATGACGCTGCGCACCAACGAGGCGAGTTTCACGCCCTTCCGCGAGCAGCTCATGTTCCACAAGCTGCCGGAGAGCCAACTCGTCGCGCTCGGCGGCGACGTGATCCGCGACGCCGAAAAGGCCGAGAACGAACGCCAGCGCCTGATGCAAGCCGTGCAGCACTTTCTTTACTGACGGGCCGGCAACGCCGCCCCCGAGCGCATCGATGCTCGGATGCTTCGTCGACGCACGCACGTAAGCGAAGTCACGCGCAGCATCAGGATCCGGCTTGCTGCTGCGCCTGCTTCGTCGCCATTACCACGCGCAGGCGCAGGGTCTGCGCGGCGGTCGCCACGGCGGCGAACTGCTGCACGGTCGCCTGCTCGTCGGCGCGCAAGAGCAGGCCGGTCTGGTTCTCTTTGGCCGAGCGCAGAGCCGGGAGCAGGTTCTCGCCTCGCACCTCGCGTTGGCCGACGAAGAACGTCCCCTCGTCGGTGATCGAGACGGTGACGAACTGTTCCGCGGCAGGGGAAGAGGCATCGGCCTGCGGCAGGTTCACCTGAATGCCCATGCGCGGGACGAAATTCGACGTTAGCAGGAAAAAAATCAGCAGCAGCAGCACCACGTCGGCCACGCCGGCGAGGCTGAAGGTCGTCAGCGGCTCGCGCTCGGTGGAGAAGTCGAGCATCCTGGGTGCGGGTGTGCGGGAGTATGGGGGGTGGGGTTGTTAATCCCCGAAGGTCTGGATCAGTGGGGAGCGCAGCTGCTTGGTCATTCGTGGATTGCTGACACGCCGTTTTAGAGGAGGCGGTCGCCAATCGGTCACCCCCGCGCTCCCGCACCCCCACGCTCATCACGCCGGCTGGCGCGAGCGGGAATGGCCGTCGGGTGGCGGGGGCGTTTCGCCGGAGGCCACCGGTTCTTGCAGGAGGTCGATGAAGGCGGTCGCCGAGCGCTCCATGTCGTTGGTGAGGCGTTTGATGCGGCCCAGGAGGTAGTTGTAGGCCAGCAGCGCGAGGATGCCCACCGCCAGTCCCGTCGCTGTGGTGACGAGCGCTTCCCAGATGCCGCCGGCCAGCACGCTGGGGTTGACGTTGCCCTGAAGGGCCTGCACCTGGCGAAAGGCGTCGATCATGCCGGTGACGGTTCCGAAAAAGCCCAGCAGCGGAGCCACGCCTGCGATGGAGGCCAGCAGGTCGGTGCGCTTTTCGAGTTCGAAGGCCTCATGCTTGCCCGCTGCCTGCACGGCGTCCTGGATTTCGGAGATGGGGCGCCCCAGCCGTTCGAGCCCCCGGCGCAGAATGCGGGCGACCGGCGTGTCTTCCTCGCGGCAGTGCGCGAGCGCCTCCTCGATGCGCCCGGCGCGCACGTCCTGGCGGATGCGCTGCGTGGTGGCCTCGGGGTCGCTTCCTCGTGCGCGGCGCACGGCCATCATGCGCTCGACGAACAGATACAGCGCCGCCAGCGAAAGCAAAAGCAGCGGCACCATGACCCAGCCGCCTTCGATCAAAATGTCGAGCACCGACGAGGACGCGCCTTCAGCAGAAGAGGAGGCGGCCGTAGCAGCGGCGGCCGTCGTGTCGGCGACCGCGCCGGCGGCCGTGTCCGCGACCGTCTGGGGCAGAGAAGCCATCAGGGAAGAAAAGCCGAGGGAGGAATGAACAAGCAGACGAAATACCGATCAGGACCCCATTTCGAGGCCCCAGGCGTCTGCGGGGAGGCGGCTCGTATCCTGTTCGATGAGCTGGAGCGCCTGGTCGGAGGAGGAAAACTGTCCCACGACGACGCGAAAGCGGGGCGTGCCGTCGACGGTCGTTTCCAGAATGTCGATGGGATGGTCCGCGTCTCGGAAGCGTTGCGCGAAGCGGCGGGCGACCTGCTTTGCTTCCGCTCGGGACGTTTTGGAGGTAACGACGACGGTCCACCCGCCCTGCGCACGGTCGAGGCGGTCGGCCTCGGCAAAGGCACGCCGGCCGGGGGAGGAGGGAGCGCTTTCGGCGCCGGTCGTGTCGTCGCTCGCCGCGCCGCCCGCTTCGCCGTCGGGCGTGCTGCCGGCGGGAGGCGGAGCGGCCGTCTCGGTCGGCGCGTCGCCTTCCTGGCGGGCGACGGAGGCCTCGGGCGCGCCGCCGTCTTGTCCGCCGACGAGGTACCACGCGCCGATTCCCAACAGCAGAAGAGCGAGCAGCGCCGCGCCCCAGCGCGTCCAGGAACGCCCGTTGCGGTCGGAGCGCTGCCGCCGATGCGCCTCGCGCTGCGAACGGGCAGACTCCGTTCGCCCCGCGTCCGATTCGGGATCCGCTCCAGCGGGCGGTTCGCCGGCGCGTGCGGGAGCGGGCGAGGCGAGCGGCTCCAGCGTGGCGTCGTCCAGGGCGGAAGGCGCCGCGAAACGATACACCAGATAGCCGGCCGGCAGCGCCGCGTAGTCGCGCTCGCCGGCGGGGAACGGAGGCGCTGATGCGGGGTAGCCCGCCGCTTCTTCGAGAGACGAATCGTCTTCCGGGAGCCTCCTGGAGTCCTTTTCCTGCGTCGATGCTTTGTCGTCGTCGGCGGAAGAACGTTCCGGCGCAAAAAGCCCGCGCGAGGACTGTCCACGGGGTTCAGCGCCGGCCTCCTGCGGTTGGTCGAAGATCGAACCGCTACCGGAATCGACGGACTCGGGAGGCGTCGACGGGTCGGAAGCGGGCGTTGCAGAGGAAGAGGGGGCGTCCGTCTCGGCGGAGGTGGAGACGGCGATGGGTTGAAGGTCGGCGAAGGAGCGGTTGACGGAACGGGCCAGCGTCTCGGTCGGCTCGAAGGTCCACGCGCCGTCCCGGTGGGTGAAGACGCCCAGCTCGGGCAGCGGAAACTCGCCGGTGTGGCGAGCGTGTTCGCGCAGCCGGTCGAACAGCTCGGCGAGGTGCTGCTCGGCCTGACCAGGGGGAATGTCGAGGCGGCGAGCGAGATCTTCGATCAGCGAGGCCATGGCGCAATGCAACTTCAATAGGTAGCTGGGGCGAACCCGTTGACTTTCCGACGTTCGGTACGGTCTGGAAGAGACGGTGGATTGTAGATCGTGGGTGGGGGATGGTTTTCAGGTCGTTCCGTCACGACCAGAGGGTTCGAGGCGACATCCAGATTGCCCGTTGAAGCTACAGCAAGGATCGTCCGGGAAGGGCCGTGCGGAGGCAGCAGCAGGCGCGCAGGCGGGAGGGCGCTACGTGGCAGGGTCGAAGACGATCTGGTCGCGCGGCGGGCGGACCGCGACATTACCGTCGTCCTGCTGGTCGAGTTCGCTGGTGCGGTGTTCGACGCGGAAGGTCCCCATGCCCGGCACCTCCACCGCTTCGCCCCGCTCCAGCGCTTCTCGCACGCAGGCGCCCAGCGCCTCGGCGACGCGTTCCAGGTCGGGGCCCTCTTCCGTCTGCTTCGGGGAAGATGGCGCTTGTCCCGGGGGCGTCCTTTCCGAAGCAGAAGACCCTTCCGAAGCAGAGGGCCCTCCAGAAGAGAACCCGTCAGAGGGCGAGGCGGCGGGCGCGTCCGGATCGGTCGGTCCAGAAGACATCGCGCGGGAGAAGGGCGTGCGAAAGTCAGGCGTGCGAAGGGCGCGTGCCCGTTTCAAAAGATCGTTTTGAACGATAGGTTCCCGGGCCGCGCGGCGCAAGCGGCTCAGAGTTGCACGCGCAGGCCGCTTTCGAAGACGAGCGGCGGGCGCGGGTAGCGGTCGTAGCGTTCCAGCACGCCGGGCGCGAGATTCTGAATGCGCGCGACGAGCCCGACGGCGGGCGTGATCGCGTAGGTGCCCTCCACGTCGAGATCGGCGAAGAGGCCGACCTCCTCGTCGCCGGAACGGCTCGTGGGGCGGGGGCTTTCGAGCGAGCCGGTGAGCTGCACGCGCCCGTCACCGCCGGCGAAGCCGTAGGCGAAAAGCGCCTCGGCAGTGACGGGGGCGAAGTAGGGAATGTCCGCGTTGCTGTCGGCCAGCGTCCCGTTGCGATACGTCACCGAAAGCGAGGTGTGGAGGCGCTCCGTGCGGCGAAACGAGACGGCGCCGCCGGCGCGCAGGATGCGCCCGTCGCCGTAGCGGGCGGCGGTGATGCCGCGCTCGTACACGCCGGGCGCTTCCTCGTAGAAAAGAGCGCTCGGCGCGCGCCGGTAGCCGCCGAAGGCGTGCACCTCCAGCGCGCGAAGCGGAAAGGCGCGCACCCCGCCTTCGGCGTCGATGGTGCGGATGGTCGGCTGGGGCGAGGTTTCTCGAAGCAGCGACGGGTTTTCGCGGTGACGATCGGCCAGGAGGTTGGCCTCGGCGCGGGGATCGGTGCGCGCGTAGAGCGTGAGGCGCGGGGCGGCCCGCCACTCGGCGCGCAGTTCGGGCGCGACGTAGGTGCCGCCGGCGTCGTCGGGATTGGCGAAGGTCATCACGCGCGCCCCGGCGAAGACGCGCAGCGCCTCGGACTGGAGCAGCCACGCGCCGGCGCCGGCGTCGAGAAACGAGACGGCGCCGGCGAAGCCGTCGGCGAGGGGGCGGTCGCTGCCGGTGAGGCGGGCCGTCGAGCCGCGCACATCGGCCTCGAAGGGGGCGCCGGCGACGGGGGCCTCGGCGTTCAGCGTGCCGCGAACCCGCTGCTCCCCGAAATCGACGTTTTCCCCGGCGGCGTCGGAGACGGTCGTCTGCACCTGCGCGCCGTCGTAGCGGGCGCGTGCTTCGAGCGCGGCGCGCCCGGCGGTGGTTTGCAGATGCAGGGCCGCATGGCCGCCGTAGCGGTCGCGGCCGGGATGCTGGTTCGCCGATGGGATGCCGCCCCCGTCGGCTCCATAAAGGCGGTGCTGCCCGAGGAATCCGCCGCCAGTGAACGAGGCGCTGAGGGCGTCTCGTTCGGTGCGGAGCGTGGCGCGTCCGCTCAAGACGTCGGCGGACGTGTCCACGTCTTCATCGTCGAAGGGCTGGAAGCCGTTGGTGCCGTTGTAGTCGAGGCGTGAGCGGACGGCCCACTGCGCGGAGAGCGGTGCGTCGAACCGCGCGCGGGCGAAGCGGCTAAAGTAGCGCCCGCCGCCGGCTTCGACCAGGCCGGTGCGGGGCGCGGGGAGGTCGGAAAATCCAGAGGAAGGCGCCGCCTCGTCGGCCAGCGCCTGCGGGGTGGACGCCGGCGGTTCGAGCGCCTGGGCGTCGGGCGGCGGAAGCGGTGGAAGCGGCTCGAGCTGCTGCGTCTGCGGGAGCAGTCCCGACAGCGCCGGGCGCTGGAGCGCGGGCAGCGTGATGTCGAGTTGGCCGCGGATCTCCACCTCGCGCGGGGCGATGTCCGGCAGCGCCGGGGCGTCGTCGTCTTGCTGGGCGAGCGCGGGGAGCGCGCCGAGAAGCAGCAGGCCGAGGAAGAGAAGGAGCGAGCGCATGGGAGGCGTATTGCGTGTTGCGTGATGCGTATTGCGTGATGCCGCTGGTCTACGGATGTCCAGCAAGAATTCGAACGTCAATGCTTTCCGAATGGCACTGCCCGTAGGGTCTCGATGGAAGCAACGAGGGCTGGCTTCTTCGCGCATCACGTTTCGCGCAACACGCGCCCATTCACGAATCCACGAGCGGGAAGACAGACAAAAAACGAGGGAATTCCCCGGGCGGCGTCTCACAGCGCCTCTTGCTCCCGGCGCGCCGTTTCGGCGTAGTCGGTGCCGGCGAATTCGTCCTGGAGGCGCTCGTAGATCCGGTCGGCCTGGCCGGGGCGGTCGAGCGCGCGGAAGGCGCGGGCCTGGGCGAGGAGGCTGCGAGCGATCCATTCGGG
>PXTR01000007.1 GCA_003023245.1 Bacteroidetes bacterium QS_8_68_15
GTCACCCGAACCCAACGTCCCGAATTGCTGCGCGGAATGGAAGATCGTGAGTACCTCGACTTCTTCTTTGTCTCGATCTACGACGTAGACGATGCGATAACCGCGGTAGATGACTTCACGGATTGCCTCGTCTTCGATCTCTGGCACCATGCGACCCACGCCGGCGAAGCTCATCAGTGCGCCGCCGATTTCCTCCGGCCCGAGCCGCTCGCCGAGCACGACGGCGGCCAGAAGCGCCGTGAGGACGGGATTGGTGTAGTGCAGTACCGTCGCGTCGGCCAGCGGGAGGGCCGTGAGCGCCCAGAAAAAGCAGCTCAGCCCGCCCAGCCCGAAGAGACCGCGCAGGAGCAGCAGGCGCCGGTTCGTGCCCCAGAGCGCCTTGCCCGCCCAGCGCACCAGTGTCCAGCTGTAGCCAAGCGTCACCACCGAACGCACCAGCACGATCTGCTGGCTCGGCAGCGCGTCGCCGAGCGTCTCGACGCACGCGCTCATGAGGCTGAAAAAGAACGCCGCGCCGATCATGAAGATCAGTCCGCGCGGAAGTCGCTTCCATAGGGCGGGCGTCGTCCGGGGCACGCGGCGCAGGGTTGGAGTGCGGAGTTGAGGAGAAAGAGGAGGCCGCGTTATGCGGAGGCGTGGGGAACTGCTCCAAAGGGCGTGCGTGAAGGGAAGCCGCTGGCGCAGGCCCGTAGCTCAGCTGGTTAGAGCAGCGGACTCTTAATCCGCGCGTCGGGGGTTCGAGTCCCCCCGGGCCTACCGAGAAGTTTCGGGGCGGGTGTTGTGCCCGGTCGCCTCGTCAGCGCGTCGCCGGGCGGGGCGTGAAGCGAAAGCCGAACCGTTCGCGCCGTTCCGCCCGCCCATTTCGCCCGGCGGCGGGGCGCGTCCAGCAAATGCCGCGTTTCTGGTGCCGCACGACGTTGCGGCATGTTTTGCCTGCTCGTTCGTCGTTCTCCACGCGCGCCGCCATGCACGCCGCCGCTGCCGCTCGTCGTCTCCTCGCGTCGCTTGCGTTCGCCGCCGCGTTCGTCGCGCTCGCCGCTGGGTGCGGCCGCTCGCCCGAAAGCCGCGCTTCCGCCGGCGATACGGCGCGTGCATCGGATACCGCGCGGGCGGCCGCCGGCAGCACCTACGCCGACGAGATGGCCCGCCGGCACACCGGCGAAGAGCCGGTCGCCAGCCCGGCCGCGCGGAGGGCGCCGGACACCGCCGTCACCGGGCGCGAGGTCGTCTACGGCACCGTGGCGGGCGAGAAGCTCACCGGCTACGTCGCCGTTCCCGAATACGCCGCGGCCGACTCCGCCGCCGGCGATTCCGCGAAGCTCCCGGCGCTGATCGCCGTGCACGAGTGGTGGGGCCTCAACGACAACATCCGCCGCGTGGCGCGCCGCCTGGCCGGGCGCGGCTTCCGGGTGCTCGCAGTGGATCTCTACGCCGACCGGGTGGGCGAGACGCCGCAAGAGGCGCGCCGGCTTATGAAGCAGGTCACCTCCGATACGAAAGCCATCCGGCGCAACGTGGAGGCGGCCTACCAGCACCTGGCCGGCGAGCACGACGCTTCGCAGGTCGGCATCATCGGATGGTGCTTCGGAGGCGGGGTGGCGCTCAACAGCGCGATCGCGCTCCCCGGCAGCCTCGACGCAGCGGTCATCTACTACGGCGCGCTCGAAAATGCCACGCGCGAGGCGCTCCGGCCCGTGTCCATGCCGATAATCGGCTTTTTCGGGGCGCAAGACCCGAGCATTCCCGTCGAGCGCGTGCGCCGGTTCGAGCAGACGCTGGGCGAATTGGACAAGGACGCCGAAATTTACATCTACGAAGACGCCGGCCACGCCTTCGCCAACCCGTCCGGCGAGCGCTACGTCCCTCGCGCCGCGAAGGACGCCTGGCAAAAAACGATCGACTTTCTGAACTACTACCTCAAGGAGTAGCGATTGGCGATTGGCGAATGGCCGCTATTTCGCAAAGCCCCATCCACATGGAAGCCCCCCAGACCGAAAACGACCTCCTTCAAACCGAAAACGACCTCCTTCTGCGCGCCGCGCGCGGGGAAGCGACCGACCAGACCCCCGTCTGGATGATGCGCCAGGCCGGGCGCTACCTGCCGGAGTACCAGGCCGTGCGTTCCGAGCACTCTTTCTTCGAGGTCGTCGGCACGCCGGAGCTGGCCTGCGAGGTGACGCTCCAACCCGTCGAGCGTTTTCCCATCGACGGGGCGATTATCTTCAGCGACATTCTCGTGATCCCGCAGGCGCTGGGGCTGGAGGTGCAGATGGTCTCCGGGAAGGGGCCGCACTTTCCTGCGCCCCTCGCCGAGCCGGAGGAACTGTCGCGCCTTACCACGGAGCCGGACCTGGACGCGGAGCTGGGGCACGTCTACGAGGCGCTCGCCCTCACGCGGCGGGGGCTGGAGGGGCGCGTTCCGCTGATCGGCTTCGCCGGCGCGCCGTGGACGCTGATGGCCTACATGGTCGAAGGCGGCGGCTCGAAGAGCTTCCGGCAGGCGCGCCGCTGGCTCTGGGCCCACCCCGAGGACGCCCACGCGCTCCTCTCGACGCTCGCCGACACCATCGCCGCCTACCTGATCGGGCAGGCCGAGGCCGGGGCGCAGCTCGTGCAGGTCTTCGACTCGCACGCGGGCCTGCTGGGAGAGAAGACGTTCGAAACGTTCGCGCTCCCGTACCTGGCGCGCATCGCCGAGCGCTTCACGGCGGCTCACCCCGACGTGCCGGCCATCGTGTTTGCGAAAGGCGCGCCCTACGCCCTCGACGCCCTCGCCGCCAGCGACTACGACGCGATCAGCCTCGACTGGACGATGGACCCGCGCGAGGCGCGCCGCGTGGTCGGCGAACGGGCCGCCCTTCAGGGCAACCTCGACCCGTGCGTCCTCTACGCCCCGCCCGCCGAGATCCGCCGCCGGGTGGCCGACATGCTCGGCCGCTTCGGTTCGCACGCGCACGTCGCCAACCTCGGCCACGGCATGCTGCCCGACCACGACCCCGCCCACGCCGCGGCCTTCATCGACGCGGTGCACGAGCTTTCTGGGTGAGTGCGGGAGTGCGGGAGTGCGGGAGTGCGGGAGTGCGGGAGTGCGGGAGAAAAACGGCGCGCAAACTTGACATTGTAAAAGTCAAGCGCGACGCCCGTTTTTTCACGACCAACGACCAACGACCAACGACCAACGACCAACGAACAACGAACCACGACCCACGACCAACGACCCACGAACCAACGAGCGAAGCGAGTGGACGAAACCGACGTGCTCCACTGCGACGCGCAGCTCCTGGTGGTGTGCAAGCCGCCGGGCGTGCTTTCGCAGCCCGACCGCACCGGCGATGCGGACATCGCGGCGCTCGGCAAGGCCTTCCTTCGAGAACACGAAGGCGCGGAGGAGGACCCGTTTCTGGCGCCGGCGCATCGCCTGGACCGGCCCGCCGGGGGCGTCATGGCGCTGGCGCGCACCTCCGAGGCCGCGCGGCGCCTGGCGCGTCAGTTTCGCGAGCGCACGGTCGACAAACGCTACCTGGCCGTCGTGGAAGGAACCGGCGCGGGCCTCGCGACGCTCGACGGCTACGTCGCCAAGACCGACACGACGCCGCGTCTCACCGACGCGGACGACCCCGAGGGGCGCTGGGCACGGCTCCACTACCAGACGCTCGCTGAAAAGGAAGACCTGAGCCTGCTGATGGTGCGTCCCGAGACGGGCCGCCCGCACCAGATTCGCCTCCAGCTCGCCGAGCGCGGATTCCCGATCCTCGGCGACCTGCGCTACGGCGCGGAGGGCGAACTGGACGGCCGCAATCTCGCGCTCCACAGCCACCGGCTGGCCGTCGAGCACCCGGCGGACGACCAGGGGCGCGTTTCTTTCTCCGCGTTGCCGCCGGAGACGTGGCCTGCTCGTTTTGGCGAAGACGTCAGGGGTATTGCGTGAAACGTCGTGATGCGTGAAACGTGATGCGTGAGAAAGCGCGTCGCAGTCGGAGAAAATTCCTGAGGCGGATCTGCTTTCTGATAAGAGCACTGGCAGACGCAAGCACGGACGCCGGCGTGCCGGCACGATCACGCAACACGGATCACGCAACACGGATCACACAACATCCCCATGCCCGACGCTTCCATCGCTGCCCGCATGAAAACCTTCGTCGAAGCGCTCCAGGCGCGGCTCTGCCGGGCGCTCGAAGAGGAGGACGGCGAAGCGACGTTTCGCCGCGACGACTGGACCCGCAAGGACGGCGGCGGGGGCACGACGGCCGTCATCGCGGGCGGCGACCTCTTCGAGAAGGGCGGCGTGAACACCTCCGCCGTCCACGGCGAGCTGCCGGAGCGCATGACCGAGGCGCTCGACCTCGACGAGGAGCGCGCCATCGGGGAGGAGGGGGGGCGCTTTTTCGCGACGGGCCTCTCGCTGGTGCTGCACCCGCGCTCCCCGTACGTGCCGACCGTGCACGCGAACGTACGCTACTTTGCTCTCGGGGACGATCGCCGCGATCCCGATGACGAGTGGTTCGGCGGCGGCGCCGACCTGACGCCCTACTACCCGTTTCTCGAAGACGCGCAGCACTTCCACCGGACCTGGAAGGCCGTCTGCGACCGCCACCCCCGCGTGGCCGATTACGCCGACTTCAAGCAGGCGTGCGACGACTACTTCTACCTGCCGCACCGCGAGGAAGCGCGCGGCGTCGGCGGCCTCTTTTACGACCACCTCCGCGGCGACCCCGAGGCGGCGCTGGCTTTCTCGAAGGACACCGGCGAGCACCTGCTGGAGGCGTATCTGCCCATCGTGAAGCGCCGGCGCGACCGGAGCTGGGGCGAGCGCGAGCGCGCGTTTCAGAAGCGGCGGCGCGGGCGCTACGTCGAGTTCAACCTCGTCTACGACCGCGGCACGAAGTTCGGCCTCGAAACCGGCGGGCGCACCGAAAGCATCCTCATGAGCCTGCCGCCGCAGGTGGCCTGGGCCTACGACGCCTCCCCCGAGGCCGGCACGCCCGAGGCGCAGGCGCAGTGGTTTTTCCAGCCGCGCGACTGGCTGGCCCTCGCCGAGAACGAGGAGCTCCCCGAAGACGACGCAGGGCCCGCGTCGAGGACGTGAACCGGCGACGAAAGCAACGGTGCGATCCCATTTCTCCTTATCGTTTATAGCAAAGTTCAATGCGACATAGGAACCGCGCCAATGGCGCTCGCGCTCAAAAATAGCCGACGGTTTCTCCGTTTCATCTCGGAAACCGGCGTCTTCTTGGAGCGTCCTTTTCCACAGCCGATCCAGGCCACGGATGACCCCGCGTGAGTTCCTGAGTGTCTACCAGTTTGATCGTCGCATGGTGACGGGCGGGCACGTTCCCTCCGAGCCGCTCGCGGTCGACGAGGGAGACACGGTGGGCGTGGTGCTCCTCAATCTGGGCGGGCCCGAGAAGCAGGAGGACGTGGCGCCGTTTCTGTACAATCTGTTTATGGACCCGGCCATCATCGACCTTCCGGTGGGGGGCGTCTTCCGGCACTGGCTGGCGAAGATCATTTCCAAGGCGCGCGCGCGCTCCGTCGAGGAAGACTACGAAGCCATCGGCGGCGGCTCGCCGATCAACCGGCTCACGCGCGAGCAGTCCGAGAGCCTCGAATGGCTCTTGAACGACCGCTACGGCCCGCAGACGGGGGCGTCGTTTCGCACCTACATCGCGATGCGCTACTGGCATCCCTTCAGCGAGGAGGCGGCCCGGCAGATGCAGGACGACGACGTCGACAAGGTGGTGCTGCTGCCGCTGTACCCGCAGTATTCGAAGACCACCACCGGGGCGTCGCTCGTGTACTGGAAGGCTCTCGAAGACGCCGGCGAGATTCCGGAGTGGCCCACGACGTTCGTGCAGGAGTACGCGGCCAACCCGAAGTACGTGCAGGCCGTCTCCGAGCGCATCGACGAGGCGTTGCAGCGCTTCGAGCGGGCGGTGCGCCCGGACGTGCAGCTGTTGTTTAGCGCGCACGGCACGCCGCTGAAGGAGATGACCGAGCGGCGCGACCCGTACTGCTGCCTCGTGCACTCGACCGTCGACCGGCTGATGAAGCGGCGCGGCCACGACCGGCCCTACCACGTGGCGTTCCAAAGCAAAGTGGGACCGGCCGAGTGGCTGACCCCCTCCACGCTCGACAAAATCGACGAGCTGGCCGAGCAGGGCCGCCAGGCGCTCTTGGTCGTGCCCATCGCCTTTGTGACTGACCACATCGAGACGAGCTTCGAGCTGGACATCGAGGCGCGCGAGGAGGCCGAGGAGGCGGGCGTGAGCCACTTCGAAGTGACGAGCGGCCTCAACAGCCACCCGCTTTTCATCGAGGCGCTCGCCGAGGCGACGATGGCGCAAGTGCAGCGCCCGCGGGGCGAGGAAGCGCCTGTCAGCGTCGACGGCGCGCCGGGCGGCGACGGGCGCCGAGCCGTGCGGGCTGAGGAATACGATTTTCCTGCGAATGGAGCGTCTGCCAACGGTTCCCCCGAAAACGGGCGCGGGAACGGACGCGCCTCCGAGGCCGATGGCGCCGAGGGCGGCTACCGCCTGCAGCCGCTCGACCAGATGCCGCGCTATGCCGCCGCGCGGCGACAGGCCCGCTGTCACCAGTGCGAGTGCATCACCGAAGCGCGCTGCTGGACGGGCGCCCATCCGCCGGAACCCACCGCTTCGCCCCCCGAGGCAGAAGAAGCCTCCGAAGCCGCTTCGTCTTGACCGCTTCGTCTTGCGTTGCCGCGCGCGCCGGACGGCTGCTTGCTTCGGGGGCGAGCGCTTCGGCGCGCCGTTTCTTTTCTCCGCTCCGCCTCTTCATGACCGACGCTGCGCTGAACCACCTTCTGCGCACGCTGGCGGCCGTGCCGACGGGGCGGCGCGTGCTGCTGCGCAACCCGACTGACGAAGCGCGCGTGGCTCGTCCGCTCGCGCAGATGGGCTTCGAGGTGCACGCCGCCGCGGGGACCGACGAGGGAGCGCGAAGCGTGCAGGAGGCCACCGAGCAGGCGCGGCGCGCGAGCAAGGCGACCGACGACGCCGGCGGCAAGGAGGCGCTCGCAGAAGAGACGCGCTCGCCGTCGTTCCCCGCCGAAGAAGCGCAGACGGCGCCGCTCTACGCCACGGCGGCCCCGCTCGGCGCGCTGCCGTACCCCGAGGCGCACTTCGGCTGGGCGGTCGTGAACGGGTCGGCGCACCGCCGCCGCGGCGGCCCGGCCGCTCCAGAACCGTCGCCGGCTGAGCGGGGGCGGGCGCTGCTGGAGGAGGCGCGGCATCACCTGCGTCCGGGCGGCTGGGTGGTCTTCGCGTGCGGGCCGGAAGCGCACGGTGCGGACGACGAGCACGGTGCGGACGACGAGCACGAAGGGCCGCCGCTTACGCCGGAGGCGCTGGCCCGGGCCGCCGAGCGAGCCGGCCTCGCCGAGGCCGAAACGCCCGAGCGTACCGACGACGGCGCGCTGCAGGCGATCTTTCGCCGCGTGGAGGCGGAAACGCCGCCTTGAAAGACGCCTTCCTGATCCGAAAACACGTCCGGGGGGAGTGCTCTCTGCGCGTGGTGTGCGTTCCCGCCGTCGCGTCCTCTCGTCAGTCCTCGCGTTTTTTCCCGCGTCGCAGCCAGGCGACGACGACCCCCGTGACGAGGCCCGCCACCAGCATGGCGACGTACCAGGCGACCGATCCACTTACGTCCAGTTCCATCAGGTTGACGTTTGGGTTGACGTTCGTTCTGGCAAACCGTCGCCGGGAACCGAACGGGGCGCTCTCGCGCTCGGTCCGGGGCATGGCGTGATCTGCACGATCCAGGCGCGCTGGGCAACGTGTCATCTTGTTGTGAATACCGGGGCGAGGGATGGCGCGGGACGGGGCGTGTGGAATAAAGTTGGAACGGATGCTGCGCGGAACTCGGTGGTCCAGCACCCGCTCGTTTGCTTTTCCTCTTTCGACGCCCCGACCGTTTCGTGATTGCTTTTCTTCGTGTCGACTGGACGCGCCGACGGGAGGTCCCGCGCGCCGGCGTACTGGGCGTCTTGTTGTTCGTGGGCGCAGCGCTGCTGCTGGGAGGTGCGCCGCGAGGCGCCGCGGCGCAGACCGTCCCCGACGACGACGCCCCGCCGCCGGACGATTCCACGCGGGAGGGCCGCCTTCGCCAGCAGCGCCAACAAAAAGAAGCCGGCCTGACGGCGCCGGAGCGGGGGTTTTTCTCCCAGACGGTCACGCGCGTCGAGAGCTTCATCGAGGAGAACCAACTCGTGATTGACCTGCCGGAAGTGGGCCTCTACGGGTTGCAACCCGTGCTGGGTGGGCTGAGGTCGGGGTCGGGCACGACGGGTGGGTTGCGGCTTCCGTTCTTCCGCGGGCGCGACGACGTGGATTCCTACGTCGAAGCGCTGGCGAGCCTCAAGCGATACTACGGCGCGGAGGGGGTGATCGGCTACGACCTGGAGGGGGCGTGGACGACCTACGGCTTCGCGCGGTACTGGCACCTGCCCGAGGAAAACTTTTACGGCGTAGGGCCGGAAGCGGAGGAAATCGAGTCCAACTATCACCTCGACGATGTCACCGCCGGCGGGCTGGTCGGGTACGAGCTGCTTCCGCGCGTCTTGGTCGGCGGGCACGTGTCCTACCAGCTCAACCGCTACGGCCGGGGGCGCGACGACGACCATCCGCCCATCGAACAGGCGTTCTTCGAGGAGAACGTGCCCGGCCTCGGGGCCGACGTCGACTACGCCGTGCCCGGTGGCTTTCTCGAATACGACAGCCGCAACATCCCCTACGAAACTGACTACGCGCGCCGCTTCGCGCCCACCGAGCGGCGCCTGCGCGGCATCTCGCTCGACGCCACCAGCGGCTTTTACGCCGCCGTCGAGGCGCTTCCGCACGTCGCGCTGGGCACGGGAAACTACGACTACACGCGCTTCAACTTCGAGAGTCAGCAGTACATTCCCTTTCGGGACGGGTTTCAGGTGCTTGCGCTGCGAGAGTTTCTGACGCTCACCTCCACGCCCGGCGTCAACACGCTCCCGTTTTACGAAATGGAGACGCTCGGCGGGGAGCACACGCTGCGCGGCTACGACACGTTCCGCTTCCGCGACCACAACGCTATTCTCCTCAACGCGGAGTATCGCTGGCAAATCTTTCGCCCGCTCGACATGGCGCTCTTCGTGGACGCCGGCCACGTCTTCGGCGCCGTCGAAGAGCTGGCCCTCAAAGCGGAACACTTCGAAACCGCCTACGGCGTCGGGCTCCGCATCATGTCCGGGCAGCGCGTCATCGGGCGGTTCGACGTGGCCTACGGCGGGGCGGGCCTCACGACTAACTTGGAGCTCGGCGGGGTGCTTTGAGCGCGTGGGGGCACGGGAGAAAGGAGGTGCGTCGGAGACGGCTCGGCAAGCAGAAAACGGGGCCCCTTCGGGAGGCCGACCAAGCGGTGACTCGTTCAAGGAAAAGCACTTCCGTGCATATGCGTTTTTCGTCGTTCGTTCAGATCGTTCAAGCGCGTGTCCGCCCGCTGGCGGTGCTGTTCGTCCTGCTGTTGGCGGCGGGCAATGCGCAGGCGCAATCGTCTTCCGCTTCCGGCGCCGGCGTCCCTGTGGAGCGTCAGGGGCCGTTTCTTCCGGACGACCCCATCACGCTCGACCCCGACCGCCTGGACATGCCGGTCCCCTCGGAGGTCGAGCCGTCCGATGTGGGCGACTACATCTCCAACACGTTTTTCTCGCCGGCCGACTACGACGGGCCCGCGCGCAACGCCAACACGATGGAGAAGGTGCCGGAGTCCTCGTGGTACAACTGGCGCCACTACCACCGGCGCATGAGCCTCGACGCGCTCAAGCGCGGCCCCAATCCGGTGGACAGCGCCGGGCCCGCCCCCGGTCCGTGGACGGTCGTCAGCACGAAGGAAGAGGGCAAGTCCGTCGGGATGCAGATCACCGACCGGCGCGGCGACCGCTACCTGCTCAAGTTCGACCCGCCCGGCTACGTTGAACTGACGACGGGGGCGGAGGTCGTTGCGACGAAAATCTTCTACGCGCTCGGCTACAACGTGCCGCAGAACTACGCCGTCTCCTTTCGCCCCGAGCGCCTGGAGCTGGGCGAGGAAGTCGGCCTGAACCGCCAGGAGCTGCGCGAATTGCTGGCCAAGGCGGCGCAGTACCCCGACGGGCACGTGCGCGCGCTGGCGAGCAAGTTTTTGGAAGGCACGCCCATCGGCCCGTTCGCCTACCACGGCACGCGCTCCGACGACGCCAACGACGTGTTCCCGCACGAGAGCCGCCGCGAGCTGCGCGGGATGCGCGTCTTCGCCGCCTGGCTCAACCACGTCGACGCCCGCGGCATCAACTCCTTCGACTCGGTCGTCAAGGAGATAAGCCCTTCGACCGGCGACAGCGCGCAGTACGTGCGCCACCACCTCATCGACTTCGGCACGACGATGGGCGGCGGCCCGCTCGGGCCGAAGGACCGCTGGCAGGGCTTCGAGTACAGCCTCGCCCCCGGCAAAATGCTGCTGCGCGCCGCCAGCCTCGGCTTCGCCGGGGAGGAGTGGCTCTCGGTGGACTATCCCGGCTACCCGTCCATCGGGCACTACGAAAGCGAGTACTTCGACCCCGAGGAATGGAAGCCGCTTTACCCGAACCCCGCCTTCCAGCGCATGGACGCGGCCGACGCCTTCTGGGCGGCGCGCCAGGTCATGCACTTCACCGACGAAGAACTGCGCGCCCTCGTCGAGACGGGCGACTACTCGAACCCGGACGCCGCCGCCTACCTCGCCGAGACGCTCATGAAACGCCGCGACAAAATCGGGCGCGCCTACTTGGGCTTCGGCGGCGGCCTCGACCGCTTTCGCGTCGCGGAGCGCTCCGCGGAGGGCGGACGAGATGGGCCGCACCTCGTTTTCGACGACCTGTTGGCCCAGTACGGCTTCGCGCCGGAAGGCCGCACGCGCCGCGTCACGTGGCGCGTCTTCGACAACCAGGCCGGCACGGCCGGGCGCCCGCTCGCCGAGCAGACCACCGCGCGCGAGGCGTTGCACGTGCCGCCGGAGGCGTCGGCTCCGTTCCTGGTGGCGCAGATCCAGACGCTCGCGGGCGAGGAAGGCGCTCCCGCCGCGGTCACGCACGCCTACCTGCGCCGCACGAAAAG
>PXTR01000008.1 GCA_003023245.1 Bacteroidetes bacterium QS_8_68_15
CGAAGGATGGATACGACTCGGTCACACAGAGCGCGCTTCTGAGGGCCGACGACACGGCCACGCCCGACTTTCGGCTGCCCGCCGCCGACGGAGGCGGCACGACCCCGCCGGAGGAAGACCCCGGGCGCCCCAACAACATTCTCCTGCAAGAGCAATCCCGCGAGTCGATCGGCGTGAAAGAAAGCGGTGCGCCGGAAACCGCGCGCATCACGTTTCAGGTGACCGACTCGACGGGGCGGGCCATCGACCTCGACGAGTCGACGGCCGTGCAGTTCGCGTTCGGCCAGGCGCCGTCCGGGGCCACCATCGCCCCGCAGAGCGCGCCGACCAACGACAACGGCACGGTGACGGTCAACGTGTCGAGTGGGACCACCGCCGGCGTGGTGCAGGTCGTCGCCACTGCCGAGCGGGAGGACGGGGAAACTATCCGCTCCAAGCCCGTGAGCGTTTCGATTCACGGCGGCCTGCCCGACCAAGACCACTTCACCGTCGGCCCCGATCGGTTCAACTTTCAGGGCCTCGTCAACGCCGGGCTCACCAACACGATCAATATCATCGTCGGCGACCGGTACGGCAACCCCGTCGTGGACGGCACCTCCGTCTACTTCACCACCGACAGCGGCGTGATCGAAGGTTCGGCACAGACGGACGCGAGCGGACAGGCCTCGGTGACGCTGACCTCCAGCAAGCCGTACCCCGACGACGGGGTCGCCGTCGTCACCGCCACCACCGCCGACGACGAGCAAGCCGCCGTCTCCGACCAGGTGCCGGTGCTCTTCTCGGCGAGCGGGCGCATCAAGGTCGTCTCCATTCCCGGGCAGACCTTCGACGACGACCCGCTGAACCTGAGCGACGACGATGACGTGGAGACGCTGCTGGGCGCCCTCGGCAGCGACATCTCCTTCGGGACCTACGAGTTCATCGTCGAGGACCGCAACGGCAACCCGTTGCCTTCCGGCACCACCATCAGCTTCGCGGCCGACGGCACGGAGGTCGGCGCGGCCGGCACCGTCAGCGCCACGCTCGGCGACACCGACTTTGCCGACCGCAACGGCGACGGCGACGACCTCGACTACGAGGACATCGAGCGCGGGCGCGGCATTACCGAGTTCAGCGGGGCCGCCGTGAGCGCCAACGACCCCGAGACCGCCGAGCAGCCCGATGTGGAAACGGTGAGCTTCCGCTTCGATGCGCCGCAGTCCTCGCGCACCTACGGCCGCCGCGCAGGGCCGGTCGGCCGCGTCGTCCATCGTGCTGCGCCGCGACGGGAAGCCGGTCGCGCGCCGCCTCCCCGGCGGCCGCATCATCCGGGAGTGAGGGGCGGTTGCGGGTTTCGGGTTGGGGGGTTCGGGTTTGCGGAACCGGTGCGGCTGGAGCGCGCGTTGAGGCGAGTGTCCCTTGCTGCTGCTCGTCGTTTCGCCCCTCGTCCGTGCCTGTCGTCCGCCGGCGCTTCTCGCGTGCTCGCTCTCTCGCCGCTGTTGCATTCCTCGGCGTCGTCTCCGCCGCGCTGCTTTTGACGAGCTGCCGTCGCGGCGACGCCCGCGAGCGCCCGGTCGCATCCGAGAGTGCCGCCGCCGCTGCTGACACGGCTGACCCGGTGAGAGCGCCCCTGCCCGAGGCGGCCCTGCTGGACAGCGGGGCCGTGGCGCTGCCGCCCGAGCAGCGGCAGGCGCTCGTGCGGAAGGACTCGCTCTGGCGCACGGCTCTGCGCATACACTACCGCGCCATCGTCTTCGACGGGCACGCCGACACCCCCACCAGGATGGCCGAGGAGGGCTACGACATCGGCCCGCGCCACGCGCCCGCTGAGGCGCACCTCGACCTGCCGCGCATGAAAGAAAGCGGCCTCGACGCGGTCTTCTTCTCGATCTACGTGCCGTCCTATCTGGGCGAGGGGCGCCGCGCCACCACCCACGCGCGCCACCTCATCCGCGAGACAAAGCGCCAGCTTCAGCAATATTCGCGCCGCGCCGCCTTCGCGACCACGGCCGAGGAAGTGCGCCGCCTCACGCGCGAAGGCAAGCGGGCCGTCCTGCTGGGGCTGGAAGGCGGGCACGCCCTCGCCGCCAGCGAAGACACGCTGCGCGCCTTTCGCGAGATGGGTGTGCGCTACGTCACGCTCACGCACATCGGCACGCACTCCTGGGCCGACGCCGCCGGCGACGTCGCGCGCCACGGCGGGCTTGCGGAAAAAGGCGAGCAGCTGGTGCGCGCGATGAACGACGCGGGCGTGCTGGCGGATCTCTCGCACGTGAGCGACTCGACGTATTACGACGCGCTGCGCGTGAGCGAGGCGCCGGTGATCCTGTCCCATTCCTCTGTGCGTGCGCTCACGCCCAATGAGCGCAACGCGACCGACGAGATGTTGCGTGCCCTGTCGGAGAACGGGGGACTGGCCATGATCAACTTTTACGACCGCTACGTGCAGCAGGCCGGCGGCGGGCCGGCGGCGCTCGAGGACGTGCTCGATCACATCGCCCACGCCGCCGAGGTCGCCGGCGTAGAGCACGTCGGGCTCGGATCGGACTTCGACGGCGTGCCGCGCCTGCCGAAGGGCCTCGGCGACGTCACGCGCCTGCCCTGGATCACGCACGGCCTGCTGAAGCGCGGGTACTCCAAGAAAGACGTCTACAAGATGCTCGGCGGCAACGCCCTGCGCGTCCTGGCGAAGGCCGACTCCGTGGCAGCGGGGCGGAAGCCGGCGGCCCGCCGCCGTACGCGTTCGCGGTAGGAGGCGTGACACAACGAACCGTCCACCGTCCGTCGCGCTGAGAGCGAAGCGACGGGCCGCCCGGTCGGTCATGCCTGTGGTGGGAGTGCTCCTGGGGCGACTGCCGTCTGCGGCCCTCAAGACAAGGCGTCGCTGTCGGTGGGAGCGTCTTCGAATTTGGAGCGGGCGAGGCGGCCGGAGCCGCGGTCGGTCTCGTCGGAGAGCTCCATCTCGAACTCACGAATGGGGAAGGGGATGCGGATGCCTTCTTCGTCGTAGCGGGCAATCAGGCGCTTCATGAAGAGGTGGCGCAGGCGGTACTGGTCGAAAAATTCGTCCACGCGCAAAAAGACGATCAGGTTGAGGCTGAACTCGCCGAAGGTGTGGAAGAACAGCTGCGGATCCGGCAGGTCGGCCGCCGGCGTAGCGTTTCGTGCGCCGGGGCGGTCGTAGCGGCCGGGGGCGATGGCCGCTTCGGTCTCGCCCATCTCACGCATGACGGCGCGGGCGACGTCCAGCGTAACGTCCTCGACGTGCTCCGGGTCGTTCTCGTAGTCGACGCCGACGGAGACGCGCACCTGCATCGTCTCCTGCGGCAGGTAGAAGTCGGTCACGATGCTGGAGG
>PXTR01000009.1 GCA_003023245.1 Bacteroidetes bacterium QS_8_68_15
GCCGTGCGCTACGACGGCACCGACGCAACGACCGATGCGCTCGACGAGCACGCCGCCTACGTGCGGAACGAGACGCTGGCCCTCCGGTTCGAGCGGGCGACCGACGCAGACCTCGAAGAACCGACCGAAAACGGAGCGCAAGCCGCCGCGCAGAGCGCCGTCGGCTCCTTCGACCTCGGCGACGGCGAGCATCTGACGTTGCGCGTGCGCCGCGTGTCGGAGGAGGAAAGAGCGGCGGCGCAACAGCGATGAGCGGCGAATGCGTCCAGGACCGCCGACGAAACTGCAGTCTTCAACCTGCAACCGCGAAGCCCCATGCCCGCGACTGCGACGCAAAAAGCGGCTGCCGACGACGACGACGGCGAGCGCCCCGGCGCGGAGGCGTGGTCGAAGGCCATGCGCGACCTGCCGGACCTGCCCTACAAGGTCGAAACCAACGCCCGAGGCCAACTGATCTTGAGCCCGCCGAAGCCGGAACATGGTTTTTCGCAGTCGCGCACTAGCCGCCGCATCTTCGAGGCGCTCGGCGAGGTTGTCGGGGTCGAGTTCTCGGTCTACACGTCTGGCGGCGTGAAAATCCCCGACGTGATCTGGATGTCCGAGGAGCGACGCGCGCAGATTTCCGAGGATGCGGAAGCCAGCCCGGTCATGCCGGAGCTGTGCGTGGAGATCATGCCCGATTCGAATACCGAGGCGGAAATGGCCGACAAGCGCCGACTCTACTTCGACGGCGGGGCCGAGGAGGTCTGGATCGTCGACCAGGGCGGCGGCGTGCGTTTTTTCGACACCGACGGGCCGATTGAGCAGTCTACCCTTGCGCCAGACTTTGCGAGAAAAATTTAGCCGGACGACTGCAGGCCCTCCGCAGCGGAAAAGAAACGTTCCCCCTTCAACCTCCGACGTTCAACCTCAAACTCGCCATGGCCGACAAAGAATCTGGACGCCTTCAGTCAGAAAACCTGTCGGTGCCCTTGCACGACGATTCTACCGCCGAGGGCACTGGCGGCTCTCCGCAGGACCGCGCCGACGGCAAAACGCCCTTCTCCCCGGAGAAGCTCGAGCACTTCCGCGGTCTCATCAACGAGCGCCGCAAGAAAGCCAGCGACGACATCGAGCGGATGCGCCGCCAGATCGAGAACGCCCGCGAACAGGCCGACGACAACTCGCCGTACAGCTTCCACATGGCCGACGCGGGCACCGACGCGATGGAGCAGGAGAAGCTCTACCTCATGATCGCGCGGCAGCAGAAGTACATCGGCTACCTCGACCGCGCGCTCGAGCGCATTCAGAACGGGACCTACGGCATCTGCAAGGTCACCGGCGAGCCGATCTCCGAAGAACGCCTCGAAGCGGTGCCGCACACCGAGATTTCCATCGACGCCAAGAAGAAGCAGAAAGCGTCGTCCTGAGTGTGGGTGCGCGGGAGTGCGGGAGCGTGGGAGTACCTTCCCCGTTTGCGTACTCCCGAACCCCCGAACCCCCAAACTCCCGCACCCAAATGCGCGTTCTCTGGGTTTCCATTCTCGTCCTGGCGCTCGACCAGGCCACGAAAGCGGCGGCCGTGCAGCTGATGCACCGGGGCGAGTCGATTCCGCTCGTCGGGGACTGGCTGAAGCTAACCTTCACCGAAAACCCCGGCATGGCCTTCGGCATCATGGCGTTCCCGCGCGAGGCCACGGCCGTCTTCTCGATCATCGTGACGGTGCTGGTGCTTTGGTACCTCTACGCTGTGCGCAGCGGGTACACGCCCTACATCGTCAGCCTGGCGCTCATCCTCGGCGGGGCCGCCGGCAACATCATCGACCGCGTCTTCTACGGCGTCATCCTGGGCTACGGCGACCTCTTGATGGGCAAGGTGGTCGACTTCATCCACGTGGACGTCTGGCGCGGCTACCTGCCGGAGGCGCTCCCGCTCGTGGGCGGGGCCTACATGCCGCTCTTCCCCATCTGGAACGTGGCGGACATGGCCATCGTCTGCGGGGTCGTCGGCATTCTCGTCTTCCAGCGCCGCTTCCACCGGCTGGCCTTCGAGCAACCCGAGCACGACCGCGAGCGTCTGCGCGCGCTGGAAGAAGAACAGGAGCGCGAGCACCGGAAGGACTGGGTGCAACCCACTCCTTCCTCCTCCGAGGCCGAGGCGGGCGCTGCTGCCGCGACGGGCGCGGCCACGCAAGCCTCCGCCAAAAGCAGCGACGTGCCGCCGACCTTCCGAGAGGTCGGGGGAAGAAGAAGCGGAGGAAGAGATATCGGAAAAAGCCGAGAAGAGAAGCGACGACGGCGATCGTTCGCCGGACGAGACCGCTGCCGCCGGGGACGACGGGGCCGCCGCCGACGGGAACGTTGCGCCGGAGGAGAAAGAAGAGGAGGAACAGAAGCAGTCTTCGACGACCTACGCGCCGCCGGAGTCGTAGAAGCCGTTTTGATTTCAGGTCGGCAGGTGAGCGTGAGCAGATTTTCGATGGACTCGGCTACGGTTTTTGAGGCGCGTAGCGTGCTACGGGCCGATAAAACGGAGCCGAAGAAACGAAAAGAGGCCGCGCGCAACCCCGAAATGTGAATTAAAACAGCTTCATAACCCAAGTTGTGACCTATCAGAAAATGTGTCATTCCGGACCCCGATCCGGGGGCCTTGCGTCGTCCCCTTGCGGGGAATCTCATTCGGATTATTGGCAGCCCAACCGACGAGGGAGATCCCGCATCAAGTGCGGGATGACACGCTGGTTTGATTGGTTTTCGCCATACCTCACAACCTGGGTTTCATAGGGCCATGAATGCAAACTGGCGAGCGTACCACCGGGCCACGCGCTCGGCGACGTACGGCTTTCTGGCCGCGCTGCCGCTGGTGTTGGCCTACGAAGTGCTCATCGGCATCGCCAATCTGACGCGCCCGTTTTCGGGGGGGCTGCGTCTGGGGGCGGAGGCGTGGCTCAAGTGGCTGCTGCCCGCGCCGCTGGGCCTGGGCGCGGTGGTGCTCGTAGTCGTGGTGGCCGCCGCCGGGGCAGCTGTGTTTTACCTGGAGCGGAACCGACGCATCCCGCTGCGCCCGCGCTACTTTGGGCTGCTGGTGGGCGAAAGCGCGCTCTACGCCTTCGTCGTCGCCGTCCTCGTTTCCAGCATGGTGGCCGTGCTCTTCGCCGGGGTCGCGCCCGTGCCCGCCGTGCAAAGCGCTCGCCCTGGCGGACTGCTCGCGCAGCTGGCGCTGTCCATCGGAGCGGGGGTGTACGAAGAGCTGCTCTTCCGCGTGCTGCTGGTCGGGGGACTGGCCTTCGCCTTTCGCCGCGTGCTGACCCGAAAGCGCTGGGCCTATCTCGCCGCTGCTCTCGTCGGCGCGCTCCTCTTCAGCGCAGCGCACTACACCGGACTCTACGGCGACGCGCTGGCCGCGCCCTCATTCGTCTTTCGCTTCCTCTTCGGCCTGGCGCTCAACGGCCTCTTCTTGGTACGCGGCTTCGCCGTGGCCGCCTGGACGCACGCCCTCTACGACGTGATGATCGTGACAGGGCTTCTGGGTTGAAGATTGGAAAGTGCAAGGTTGAAAGTTCGTCAAAGGGCGGAAGCCCGAAACGGACACAGGCGTTCTCCCTCCCGCCTCTTTGATCGAAAAACCCCGAACCCCGAACCCCAAACCCGCAAACCGCACCGCATGAACTACTTCCGCACCGCCGGCCTGATGGCCATTCTGATGGTGCTCTTCGCGCTCGTCGGCTCCGTGCTGGGCGGGACGAACGGCATGCTGATCGCCTTCGGCGTCGCCATCGTGATGAACGCCGGCAGCTACTGGTTCAGCGACAAAGTCGTGCTGAAAATGTACGGCGCCGAAATCGTCGACCGCGCCGACGCGCCGGAGCTCTACGACGTGGTCGACCGCCTGCGCAGACGCGCGGACCTGCCCATGCCGCGTGTGGCCGTCATCCCGTCCGACCAGCCGAACGCCTTCGCCACCGGGCGCAACCCCCAGCACGCCGTCGTGGCCGTCACCAAAGGCATCACGCGGATGCTCGACCAGGACGAGCTGGAGGGCGTGATCGCGCACGAGCTGGCGCACGTCAAAAACCGCGACATCCTGACCTCCTCGATTGCCGCGACGATGGCGGCGGCGATTACACTGCTGGCACGCTTCGGCTTCTTCTTCGGCGGCGAC
>PXTR01000010.1 GCA_003023245.1 Bacteroidetes bacterium QS_8_68_15
TGGGGACCAATCGGAATATTGATCGTGCTAGGGAACGGAGGCTTAATTCTATGAAATTTAGTGCGGTTTAGGCTGCTGAGTAGCTGAAATCACCGGAAGTGAGGAGCTCAAAGTCGAATTGACGAAAGCGTAAGATCGCTCCTGTCTGTAGGCAAGGAGAGCGCGGGGTGCCGTGGAGCGGCTCTTGTAGGCAGCTCTCCCCACATGCGTGGGGATGAACCGCGGGCGGCACGTTTGCCGATTCTTGAAGAAACCCGCGCGTTCGGCTTTCGTCTATACCATCGGAGGAGCAACACCTCCCAAACACGGAAGGGTGGCAGAGCCTGGCTTATCGCACCGGTCTCGAAAACCGGAGTGCCCTTCTGGGGTACCGGGGGTTCGAATCCCTCCCCTTCCGCCGTCTCCAACAATGGCCGCAAGGTTGTCTGCAACGGCCGAAAGCAACAGCTAAAGCCCGGCGCGCACGGTCTGCCGGGGCGGTCGTTCGCCCCTCCGTCGATGGCTGCGGCGATCTCGTGGTGGGCCTCCGGTCACGCGCGCACGAGCTCCTGAATGGCCGTTTCGAGCCCGTCGAGGGTGAACGGCTTGCTGATGACGCGGTCGACGTCCTCGTCGGGGGCGAGGTCGGGGTCGCCGGTCAACAGCACGATGGGAAGCGCGGGGCGGCGGCGGCGCAGGGCGCGCGCGAGCTGCTGCCCGTTCATGGCGGGCATGCCGTAATCGGTGAAGACGAGGTCGAAGCCGTCGTTTTCGACCAGGCCGAGCGCCTCGGCGCCGCTGGTGGCCTGCTCGACGGTGTGCCCCTTGAGCCCGAGGAGCTTGCGCAGTATGGTGCGCACGCGCTTCTCGTCGTCGACGACGAGCACGCGGGCCGGGTGCGCGCTCGACGCGTCGCGTCCGGCGTCGTCGCTTTCGCCGAGGTCGTCCTCTTCGTCGGCGGGAGGGAAGAACAGCGTAAAGCGGGTGCCTTCCCCCGGGGTGGATTCGACGCGGATGTCGCCGCCGTGCTCCTGGACGATGCCGTAGCTGACGGCCAGGCCCATGCCGCTGCCGCGCTCGCCTTTGGTGGTGAACATCGGCTCGAAGATGGGCTCGCGCACCTCGGGGCTCATGCCGCTGCCGGTGTCCTCGACGAGGGCGTAGACGCCGCGTTCCTCGTCGCGCCCGGTGCGCAGGGTCAGGCGTCCGCCGTCGGGCATGGCCTGCACGGCGTTGAGGATGAGGTTGACGAAGACCTCGCGCAGCTCGGTGGCCGCACCGCGGATGGGCGGAACCGCGCGCAGGTCGCGCTCCATCTCGATGGCGATGCCCTGCCGGCGCGGCTCGTTGTACCAGTAGGGCCGCGTCAATGCCAGGCAGCCGTCGGCCAGCTCGGCGAGGTCGAGCGGCTCGAAGCTCGACTGCCCCTCTTGCCGGCTGTACCGCTGGATCTTTTCGACGAGCGCCGCGCCGTCGACGGCTACCTGCTGGATGGTGTCGAGCGAGGCGCGCAGGCCCGCGGCCGTCGTCTCGTCGCTCTGCTCCCCGAAGCGCTTCTGAAGCAACTCGGCGTGGCCCAGCAGGGCGCTCAGCAGGTTGTTCAGGTCGTGGGCCACCCCCATCGTCATGCGCCCGAGCGCTTCCATGCGGTGGCGCTGCGTCTGGTTGGGCGTCCAGGAACTGGGCTCGGCCATGACTTCACCGGTGACCGACACGGCCCCCACGCGCTGCTTTTCGGGCGAGAACGCATCGCCGGGGCCGTCGTCGCCGTCGGGCAGGTGAACGGGCACGAACTGCATCAGGAGCGGCAGCGGCTCCGCGCGGTCCGGCAGCTGCACGCGGCAGAGGTGGTTGGTGACCAGCGAGCCGCCGGCGGCGCGGTTCAGCGCAGTCGTCACCGCGCGGCGGTCCTCTTTCGGGAGGCGCGCCCACGGATTGTCCTCGTCGCGCCCGAAGACGGCCTGCCAGGTCTCGTTGCACTGGACCGGACGGCCGCCGGGCGTGCAGGTGGCCGCCAGCACGTCGGCTTCCACGTGCGGGAGCGCGTCGCCGGGCGCCGGGAGCGAGTCGGGGGCGGCGCGAGCGGGGGCGTCGGGCATGGGGAAAAAGAGGGGGCGAAGCGAGGAGGAAAACTGCGCGGCGGCTGAGGCGTTCTTCCACCCCCCGGGCCGGCCCTCGCTTCCCGGTCGGGCCGTGTGCAAAGCACGAATGCAAAGCACGAATGGAATGATCTCTTCCCGGCGCGTCACGGGCGCGAGAACCGGACGCGACTTGACCACGATACGGAATGGGTCGCCAAAACGCAACATAACACGCCAACGCAACAGACCATCATGTGGCATGAAAATATTATCGGGACGGTCGGGAAGACGCCGCTGGTGCAGCTTCAGCAACTGACGGCCGGGCTGCCGTGCACCGTGCTGGCGAAGGTGGAGTTTTTCAACCCCGGCGGGTCGGTGAAAGACCGCATCGGCCGGTACATGATCGAGCGCGCCGAGGAGGCGGGGGACCTCGAACCCGGCGGCACCATCGTCGAGGGCACCAGCGGCAATACGGGCGCGGGACTGGCGCTGGCGGCCATCGCCAGGGGCTACCGCTGCATCTTCACCACCACCGACAAGCAGAGCCCCGAAAAGGCCGACGTGCTTCGCGCGCTGGGGGCGGAAGTGCGCGTGTGCCCGACCAACGTGGAGCCGGACGACCCGCGCTCCTACTACTCGGTCGCCAAGCGCCTGGCCGAGGAGCTGCCCAACGCCGTGTACCTCAACCAGTACGACAATCCGGCCAACACGAAAGCGCACTACGAGACGACCGGCCCGGAGCTGTGGGAGCAGACCGACGAGCGCATCACCCACTTCGTCGCCGGGGCGGGCACGGGTGGCACCATCAGCGGGGTGGCGAAATTTCTCAAGGAGCAGGACGACGACGTGAGCGTGGTGGGCGTGGATCCGAAGGGATCGGTCTACCACAAGTACTTTCACACCGGCGAGTTCGACGAAGGCGAGATCTACCCGTACTTCACCGAGGGCGTCGGCGAGGACATCCTGGCGGGAAACATGGACTTCTCGCTCGTCGACGACTACGTGCAGGTCGGCGACAAAGAGGCGATGCAGATGACGCGGCGGCTGGCGCGGCGCGAGGGGTTCTTCATCGGGCAGAGCTGCGGAATGGCGATGGCGGGGGCCTTGCAGTGGCTGCACGCCCACCGCGAGGGGCTTTCCGAGGAAGACGTGGTGGTGGTGCTCTTCCCCGACAGCGGCTTCCGCTACCTCTCGAAGACCTACGACGACGACTGGATGCGCGACCACGATTTTCTGGAGCCGACCCCGCAAGTGACCGTCGGCCAGGTGCTCCAGATGCGCCGGCAGGGGCAGCCGGTCGTGGCGGTGGGGCCGGAGGACACCCTCGGCGACGCGATCGGCCAGATGACCGACCAGGGCCTCTCGCAGCTTCCGGTGATCGACCGCAGCGGCGACGGGGCCGAGGTCGTCGGTAGTCTCACGGAGGCGCGCATCCTGCACCTGATGATCGAAAGCCCCGAGACGCGCGACGAGTTGGTCCGCGAGGCGATGGAGGCGCCTTTCCCCGTGGTGCCGCGCTCAATGGATCTGGGGCTGCTTTCGACCTATCTCGAAGAAGAGGCCGGCGCCGTCCTGGTCGCGCCCGACGAGCCGCCGGCCGGTGACGGGGCGCCCGCCGCCTCCGCCGGCTATGAGATCATCACCAAAAGCGACCTCATCACCGCACTCTCGCAAGCGGGGTAGTCCGTTGGTTGGGGTTCGTTGATCGTTTATCGGGTCCTGGTGAACGAACGCGGTCGCCAGTCCATTCACGTCTCTGTCGTTTGCTGAACGAGCGTTTGCTGAACGAGCGTTTGCTGAACGAGCGTTT
>PXTR01000011.1 GCA_003023245.1 Bacteroidetes bacterium QS_8_68_15
AACCACTGACCTCGTCGATGTCAACGACGCGCTCTAACCAACTGAGCTATGGACCCAGGCGATTGCACATTTTCGATTTCGGATTGGCGATTGGTGGCCTGCTCAGAACTGCTCCAAACGTACGGCACGGGCCGTGGCGGAGTCAAGCCGTTTTCTACTACCGCGCCCCGCGCGCAACGTTTCCGTCATCGCACGCTTCCCTGCACGTTCACGGCTCGACTTCGTTGGCGTAGCACCCGCTCCAGTCCTCGCCCGGCTCAAACGATTTGACGATGAAGGGCGTGCATGAGAATGGCGTCGGGCGCTTGAGCGAAAGATGCGTCGTCGCCTGTTACGCGCGTCGTCACGCCGGGTTGCCATTTTCGCATACCCTTCGCCAATCGTCCTTCGAAACTCGCCGGTCGTCAATCTCCCGGACGCGGGCCGACGTACCGGGCGCTGGGGCGGATCAGGCGTCCGTGCTGCGTTTGCTCGGCGACGTGTGCGGCCCAGCCGGCCGTCCGTCCGGCGGCGAAGGTGGCGGTGAAGAGCGCGCGCGGGACGCCGACGGCTTCGAGCAACACCGCCGTGTAGAACTCGACGTTGGCGCGGAGGGCGCGATCCGGGTAACGCTCGCGGAGCCGGCGCTCGGCGGCCTCCTCTACGGCCCGGGCCAGCGCGAGGCGTTTATCGTCGCCCTTCGCTTCGAAGAGCCGTTCGACCTCTCGCTCAAAGACCGTCGCGCGGGGGTCGCGAACGCGGTAGACGCGGTGCCCCATTCCCATGATGCGACGCCCGGCGTCGAGTTCGGCTGCGATCCATCCGTCGGCCGCTTCGGGCGTGCCGATCTCGTCGAGCATGTCCAGCACGGGCCCGGGGGCCCCGCCGTGCAGCGGTCCTTTGAGCGCGCCGACAGCTCCGACGAGCGCGGAAATCAGGTCGGCGCCCGTCGAGGTGATGACGCGCGCGGTGAACGTCGATGCGTTGACGCCGTGATCGGCAATGGCCATCAGGTACGATTCGAGCGCGTCGGCGTGGGCGGGCGGCGGCGCTTCCCCGAGCAGCATCCGCAGATAGTCGTGGGCGTGGCCGGCGTCGGGATCGGGAGGGAGGGGCGTTTGGTTGTCGCGTGTCTGCAGCCACAGCGCGTTGGCGACCGGCGCGGCGCCGATGGCGCGGAGCGCATCCTCGTCGGGGTCGCCGGTGCTTTCCATCACGCTCAGGGCGGTGCGGAGCGCGTTCATCGGGACGTCGCGGTCGAAGAGACGCCGGCGCACCTCCGGCGTGCGGGTCAGCTCGTCGAAGGCGTCGCGGCGCGCCTGCCCCAACCGCTCGCGGAACGCTTCGACGGCATCCGCTTCCGCTTCGGGCGTTCCCGACGCGGCGGCGGAGCGCAACCGAACGGCGAGCGCTTCGAAGATCCGCTCCTCGCAGAGCGTCTCGACCCGCTCGCCGGCGATGATGAGTCGCCCCGCCTCGCCATCCACTTCGCTGATATTGGTTTCGGCCACGACGACGCCTTCCAGCCCGTCGGCTACGTCGGATGATGTGCTCGTGTTGCTCATGGGCGTTTTTTCGTCAGGGGAATTCGAGCGATAGCGAAGCGCAGTTCGTCACGGCAGATGCGTTGCGTTCACAAAATGCCGTGACGAAAGCGTTCGTGTACGCCGGGTCGGAAAAGGCGTCTCGACTTCGAGCGCACCCCCAATCAAGCCATGGGCCTTTTCATTGTCAATGTTGATTTTTGCGTCAATGTGTTCAATATTGGGTAAACTCACTCGTGCAGAAGGGGGTCATTATGAACCAACGACGCTATCTCACCGCCGACGAAGCGGCTGACGAACTGGACGTTTCCAAAAACACGCTCTACGCCTACGTCAGCCGCGGCCTGATTCGCTCGGAGGCCACCGCCGGCTCGCGCCGTGCGAAGAGGTACCGCGCGGAAGACGTGCGCCGCCTCAAGAAAAAGCGGAAGCAGCAGCGCGACCCGTCCGAGGCCGCCCGCTCGGCGCTGGACTTCGGGATGCCGGTGATGGAGTCGGCGCTGACGCTGATCACAGGCGGACGTTTCTTCTACCGGGGCCGCGACGCCTGCCGGCTGGCGAAGACGCGCTCGTTGCGTGACGTGGCCGCGCTCCTCTGGCTCGGGGATCTCGACGCGGAGTGGCCCGACGCGCAACCGCGGTCGGTGCCGAACGCGCTTGCGCGAAGCGAATGGCGGGACGCCGCGCCGGTCGTGCGCTTTCAGTCGGTGCTGCCGCAGGTCAGCGCGCGTGACGAGCGCGCGTTTCGCTTTTCGAGACCCGCCGTCGCGCAGACGGGGGTGCGCCTTCTGCGGTTAGCGCAATACGCAATCGCGCCTGACGCCTCGGACGGGCAGACGCTGGAGTTCGCCCACGCCTTGCGGACGCACTGGCAGATCGACGACGAAGCAGAACGGCTGTTGCGGGCGGCGCTGGTGCTCTGCGCGGATCACGAACTGAACGTCACGGCGATGGCGGCGCGGTGTGCGGCCTCGGCGAGGGCTTCGCTCTACGGCGCAGTCGGGGCAGGGCTGGCGGCGCTGCGCGGGCGGCGCCACGGCGGCGGCATGGCGCGCATCGAGACGCTCTTGCGTGAGGCGGAAGCGCCGGACGCGCTGCGCCGCACGATGGCCGCGCGGATGCGACGCGGCGACGCGGTCCCCGGCTTCGGGCACCGCCTTTACCGAGAGACGGGCGACCCGCGCGCAAAGCTGCTCTTCGAACTGCTGCGCGAGACGTGCCCGGACGCGAGGGGAACCGCCTTCGCGCAAGCCGCCGCCGAGGTCGGGTCCTCTCTTCTCGACCAAGCGCCGAGGCTCGACTTCGCGCTGGTCGCCCTTCGCCGCGCCCTCGGTCTGCCCGACACTGCCCCGCTGGCCCTCTTCGCCGCCGGGCGCACCGTCGGCTGGGTCGGCCATGCCCTCGAACAGTACGACGCCGATCGGCCGATCCGTCCGCGCGCTACCTACACTGGTCCACGCCCCGGCGATCGGTAACGGCTTCCTCCGAAACCAACCGCGCTGTCGAAGAAGAACCCCCGAACCCCCACACCCAACCGGGAACGCCCCGCGAGGCGAGCGATTCGCTAATCGGTCTCGGAATCACCCTTTCCCACCCGCGCTTTCACGAAACGACATGGCAAACGGAGAAACGGACGCTTCCTACGACTGCATCGTCATCGGCACCGGGCCCGGCGGCTACGAGACGGCCATCCGCGCTTCCCAGCTCGGGTTCGACACGGCCGTCGTCGAGAAAGACAAGCTCGGCGGCGTCTGCCTCAATGTCGGCTGCATTCCCACGAAGGCCCTCTTGCGCAGCGCCGAGGTCATGGCCGACGTGAACCATCTCGACGACTTCGGCCTCGAACTCGACGGCGAGGTCACACCCAACTTCGAGAAGGTCGTCGAGCGCAGCCGCGGCGCCTCGAACCAGATGAATCAGGGCGTGCAGTACCTGATGAAAAAGAACGACATCGACGTGCTCTACGGGCACGGCACGCTCACCGGGGAGGGGACGGTCGAGATCACGCCCTCCACCAACATGGACGACGAAGACATCGGCGAGGAGCAGACCGCCGAGGCCGAGCACATCATCATCGCCACCGGCGCGCGGCCCAACGAGATCCCGCCGCTCCCCATCGACGAGGACGACATCCTCTCCTACCGAGGAGCCATGCTTCAGCAAGAGCAACCTGACCGCCTCGTCGTCGTCGGGGCGGGGGCCATTGGGGTCGAGTTCGCCTACTTTTACCAGAACATGGGCACCGACGTGACGCTCGTGGAGGTCCTCGACCGCATCGTGCCCGCCGAGGACTCGGAGGTATCCGATCAGCTTCGGGATTCTTTCGAAGACACCGGCATCGACGTGATGACCGAGGCGGAGGTGCAGGGCGTCGAGGAGAACGACTCGGGGGGGCTTTCCGTCGAAATCGACACCGCCGACGGCACCGACGAGATCGAAACCGACCAGGTCCTCTCGGCCGTCGGCGTGGCGCCCAATGTCGAGGACATCGGGCTGGAGGAGGCGGGCGTGGAGCTGGACGACACCGGCCACATCGCCGTGGACGAGTTTTACCGCACGGGCGTGGACGGCCTCTACGCCATCGGCGACGTTTCGGGCGCGCCGTGGCTTGCGCACAAGGCCAGCCACGAAGGCATTCTGTGCGTCGAAAAGATCGCCGGGGAGGACGTGCATCCCTTCTCCATGAACGACGTGCCGGCCTGCACGTACTGCCAGCCGCAGATTGCTTCCGTCGGCTTCACCGAGGACGAAGCCGAGGAAGAAGGCTACGAGATCAAGGTCGGCAAATTCCCGTTCCAGGCCAACGGCAAGGCCGTCGGCGCGGGCCACCCCGAGGGCTTCGTCAAGATGATCTACGACGAGAAGTACGGCGTCGAAACGACCGGGCACGAGATCATGGAGTCGATGCACCCGCACCCGACGCTCTCCGAGGCGGTCATGGAAGCGAGCCGCGTGGCCTACGGCGAGCCGATCAACATTTGAGTATGGAGGTTTGGACGGATGGACGTGCGGAGGTAAGGAAAGCACGTCCATACTTCCATACGTCCACACGTATCACGCATGCCCGTGCCCGACGGCGACCGGTCCGTGGGTGGAGCGCCGACGGACGTACCAGCCGACGATGCTGCCCCAGATCAGGCAGTTCATCACGATGGGGATGATGATCCCGGCCGGCGCGCCGCCGCCGAACATCGGGCCGCCGGTCAAAACGGCAGGCACGAATGTCCACGTCCACAGCGTGGGCACGGAGCCGAAGAGGATGCCTTTCAGCACCGAGGAGCGCGCGACGAGCGCGGCGTAGGGCACGGCCCAGAGCGCGCCAAACAGAAGGAAGAGCGCGCCGCCGATGAGGGTTGCGGCGATCCATCCGCCGCCGAGGGTCTGCTGGTAGGCGGCGACGAACATCGCCTTCGAGGGCGGGCCGAAGAGCACGAGCAGGCCCAGCGTGCCGGCTACGGCCAGCGACCCGAAGAGTCCGCCGACGAATCCGGTGCGGAGCCGAGACTGCACAAGACGGGAAGTGGTTGAAACAAAAAAAACGCCGCGACGAAGGCCAACCTACAATCCACGTATCCGCAAAGAAAGGGCCGCCTCCCGGTTTCAAGAGAGCGGCCCTTTTTCTTTTACGTCCTCCATCGCTCTCGACGAGCGAGAAATAACGCCCCCGTCCGTCCGCGCTCACCGCACCACCGCGCCCGCCTCGCCTGCGGCGCTGACGAGGCGGAGCTGCCCGTCGCGGTCTTCGGCCATCAAGACCATGCCCTGACTTTCGTGGCCGAAGATCTCCTTCGGCGCGAGGTTGGCGACCACCACGACGCGGCGGTTCGCGATTTCCTCGGGCGTGTACTGCTCGGCGACGCCGGCAAGGATCTGTCGCTCCTCGAAGCCGAGGTCCACCTGAAGACGGATCAGTTTGTCGGCCCCGTCGACCGGGTCGGCGGCGATGACGCGACCGGTGCGCAGGTCCATCTCCATGAAGTCGTCGAAGGAAATGGCGTCCTTGAGCGGGGCGTATCCGGCGTCTTCGGGCGTTTCCGTTTCGGGGTCGGCGTGTTCGTCTTTGTGGCTTTCGTCTTCGAGTTTGTCCATCTGCTGTTGGATGAGGTCGTCGTCGATTTTTTCGAACAGGATCTGCGGGTCGTCGATGACGTGACCGGCGCTCAGGAGCGGCTCCGCGGCGTCGTCCCAGCCGATGCGGTCGTCCTGCGGCGCGCCGTTTTCGGAAGCCTCGTCGTCGGGAACGGAGGAGCGCACGCGCTCGCCCAGGCGCAGCATCCGGCGCAGGCGGGCCGCCGCGCCGGGCACGACCGGCTCGGCCAGCAGCGCGAGCGCGGCGCAGAGCTGGAGGGAGACGTGCACGGTGTTGGCGCAGGCCTGCGGGTCCTCCTCGCGGGTGTGCCACGGCTCGGTGTCGTTGAAGTACTTGTTGCCGTGGCGCGCCAGGGCCATCGTGCGCCGCACGGCCTCGCGCATCCGGTAGTTTTCGTACGCTGCGCCGACGTCGGCGGGCGCCGCGGCGAGCGCGTCGAGGGCAGCGCGGTCTTGCTCCGAAGGCGCACGCAGCGGCGGCACGCGCCCATCGAAAACGTGCTGGCAGAAGGTGAGCGCGCGGTGGACGAAGTTGCCGAAGACGTCGGCCAGCTCGCCGTTGATGCGGTTCTGGAAGCCGTCCCACGAGAAGTCGGCGTCTTTCGTCTCCGGGAGCGCCCCGGCGGTGAGGGCGTAGCGCAGCAGGTCGGCCGGGTGATCCGTGTGGTCCGCGAAGTCGTCGAGGAATTCGCCGAGCCAGACAGCCCACCCGCGCGAGGTGGAGAGCTTGCGGCCCTCGATGTTGAGAAACTCGTTGGCCGGCACGTTGTCCGGCAGCACGAACGAGCGCCCGTCCTCATCGGCGCCGTGGGCCATCAGCGTGGCCGGAAACATCAGGCAGTGAAAGACGATGTTGTCCTTGCCGATGAAATGAACGAGGCGTGGATCGTCGCCGTCTTCATCGCTGTCTTCATCGCCGTCGTCCGGGCTTCGCTGCCAGTAGTCGCGCCAGCGTTCGGGCGCGCCCTGCTGCTGTTCGGCCCATTCCTTCGTGGCGCTAATGTAGCCGATGGGGGCGTCGAACCAGACGTAGAGGACTTTGCCGTCGGCGTCCGGGAGTCCTTTTTGCTCGGCCACGTCGGGGGGGATGGGGACGCCCCACGGTAGGTCGCGCGTCATGGCGCGCTCTTTGAGCCCGTCGTCGAGCCAGCTTTTGACTTGCCCGCGCACGTTGGGCTTCCAGTCGGCGGCCGCGCGTTCGAACCAGTCTTCGAGGTCGTTCTGGAGCTGGTCGAGCGGGAGGTAGAAGTGGGTCGTTTCGCGGCGCTCGGGCTCCGCGTCGGTCAGGGCGCTGCGCGGGTCGATCAGCTCGTCGGGGCTGAGGTCGGAGCCGCAGTTCTCGCACTGGTCGCCGTAGGCGTCGTCGTGGCCGCAGATCGGGCAGGTGCCGTGCACGAAGCGGTCGGCCAAGAAGAGCTCCGCCTCGGGGTCGTAGAGCTGCTCCTGTGTGCGGAGGGTGAAGACGTCCTGATCGGCGAGGCGACGAAAGAAGTCCTGCGCCGTCCGGCGGTGGGTTTCGGAGGAGGTCCGCCCGTAGTGGTCGAAGCTCATGCCGAATTCCGCGAAGCGCGCCCGGATCTGCTCGTGGTAGTGGTCGACGACGGCCTGCGGATCGGCGTCTTCCTCGCGGGCGCGCAGAAAGATGGGCACGCCCATTTCGTCGGAGCCGCAGATAAAGACCACGTCGCGTCCCTTCAGGCGCTGGTAGCGGCAAAAGAGGTCGGCCGGCAAGTAGGCCCCGGCCAGGTGGCCGACGTGGATCGGGCCGTTGGCGTAGGGGAGCGCGGCGGTGACGAGCAGGCGGTCGGGGTCAGGCATGGAAGAGACGGTTCGAGTATCCGTTTGCCTCGGAGCGCGAAGCTTTCGCGTTCCGGAAACGGGGGAGGGTGAATGGGGGACGCGACAGACGCCCTACTCTACATCCCTCGGTCAGTGGTGTTCGCTCTGAGCGCGGCGCTTGAATGTCGCGCGCCGTGTGCGTTACTTGCACTCCCGCACTCCCGCACCCTCGCACCCCCGCCCGCCCGTGCCCCGTGACGACGACGCCCCCGTTCTTGCCCCCCGCACCGCCGACGTGCAGCGCGCCACCGGCGAGACGGACGTGTCTGTGAGCCTCTCGCTCGACCCCGCGGGAGCCCCGGAGCACGCGTGCGCCACGGGCGTCGGCTTCTTCGACCACATGCTCGACGCGCTGGCGCGCCACGGCGGCTTTTCGCTGGAGGTGCGCTGCGACGGCGATCCCGACCGCACCGGCGACCACCACACCGTCGAGGACACCGGCATCGCGCTGGGGCAGGCGCTCGATGAGGCCCTCGGCGAGAAGGCATACGTCGCCCGCTACGGCAACGCCCACGTGCCGATGGACGAAGCGCTCGCCCGCGCCGCCGTCGACCTCTCGGGGCGCGTCCACGTCTCGTGCGAGGCAGACTTCGCGCGGGAGCGCGTCGGCGACTTCGCCACCGAGATGGCGCCACACTTCTGGCGCTCCCTCGCCGAACACGCCCGCCTGACGCTCCACCTCGACCTCTTGAAAGGCGAAAACGCGCACCACCAGGTCGAGGCGCTCTTCAAGGCCGGTGCGCGTGCGCTCCGCCAGGCCGTCGCCCGCGACCCCGGACGCGACCGCACGCCGTCGACGAAGGAGACGTTTTAGGCTGGCCGGCGGTCGGTTTGGCCCCGGGAGGGTTTTGCTTTCGAGAAGTGATGCGTGACACGTGATGCTGCCGGCTTGCGGGCGTTGAAATGACATTCGAATGCCGACGCTTCACGAATCGTGTCGCCGGTAGAATCAGAGCGCAAGCGGTCCGGGTTACTGTCCTCACGCATCACGCAATACGCATCACGAGCCGCCGTCGGCCCCTCTCCACTCCCCAGCCGACGAGCAACGCCCTTTCCTCCACTTCAGACCAAACCTCATGCTCAACGACCACACCGTCGCCGTCATCGGAGCCGGCAACATCGGACGCGCCCTGATCGGGGGGATGCTCACCGCCGGGGAGCGCACCGGCGACGCCCTGATCGAGGCCGAGCGCGTGACCGCCACGCGCCGCAGCGCCGACGCGCTCGCCGAGCTGGCCGAGGAGTTTCCCGGCCTGCGCACCGCCACCAACAATGCCACCGCCGCCCGCGAGGCCAGCATCGTCATTCTGGCCGTCAAGCCGCAGAGCGCCGACGCGGTGATCGCCGAGATCAAAGACGTGACGCCGCCGGGCGCGCTGGTGATCTCGGTGCTGGCCGGGCGCACCACCGCGCAGCTCGAAGCGGACTTCGGCAGCGACGAGGGCCGAGAGCGCGCCGTCGTGCGGGCCATGCCCAACACGCCCGCCCTCGTCGACGAAGGGGCCACCGCCCTCGCCGCCGGCCGCTTCGCCACCGACGAGGACGTGCGGGCCGCGCGGCAGATCCTCGGGGCCGTCGGGCAAGTCGAGGTCGTCGAGGAAGAGCTGATGGACGCGGTGACGGGCCTCTCCGGAAGCGGGCCGGCCTACGTGTACATGTTCATCGAAGCGCTCACCGACGCGGGCGTCAAGCAGGGCCTCAAGCGCAAGACCGCCGCCGAGCTCGCGGCGCAGACGGTCTACGGGGCCGCGCGCCTGGCGGTGAAGACCGAGAAGCACCCGGCCATCCTGCGCGACGAGGTGACCACCCCGGGCGGCACCGCCATCGCCGCCGTCGCGGAGCTGGAAGACCACGGCCTGCGCACCATGCTCATCAACGCCGTCGCCACGGCCACCGAACGCTCCGGGCAGCTCGCGGATGAGAGTGAGTGATTCGTGATGCGTGATTCGTGAGGAAAGCAACCCGAACCGCCCGCGCTCCGATTCTACCGGCGACGCGACGCCGAAACTATTGACTTTCAAATGTCATGTCAGCGCCCGTAAACCGGCAACGTCACGCATCACGCGCCCTGACCGGAGGGAGGAAGTGCCTTTAGGTTGCAATACGCATCACGCTTTTCCAGAAAAGACGACGCCTCGTCTCACCCACGCGCCTCCGACCGCCTCATGCCCCGAACGACGACGATTATCGACTACGGCATCGGCAACCTGCGCTCCATCGAAAAGGCGCTCGACCACGTCGGGGCCGCGCCGGTGCGCACCGACGACTCCGACAAAATCGCCGGCGCCGAGCGGCTGGTGCTGCCGGGGGTGGGCGCCTTCGGCGCGTGCATCAGCGAGATTCGCCGGCGGGGGCTGGAAGCGCCTATCCGTGAGGCGGCCGACGGGGGGACGCCGCTACTGGGGGTGTGCGTGGGAATGCAACTCCTCTTCGAGACCGGTGAGGAGCACGGCGCGCACGACGGGCTGGGCCTGCTGGAGGGGCGTGTGATCCACTTCCACGCCGGGACCTCCTCCGAGCCGGACGGGGCTGACGGCGAGGCGACCGCTCGCAAGGTGCCGCACATGGGCTGGAACACCGCCGAGGCGACCCGTCCGGATTCGCCTCTGCTCGCCGGTCTGGGCGGCTCCTCCGAGAGCGATGCGCCGTACTTCTACTTCGTGCACTCCTACCACGCCCGCCCCACGCACGGAGGCGACGTGCTGGCGACGACGACCTACGGCACGCGCGCATTTCCCGCTGTCGTGCAGCGAAACAACGTTTTGGGGGTGCAGTTTCACCCGGAGAAAAGCCAGCAAGCCGGCCTGCGCCTGCTCCAGAACTTTGCTACTTTGCGTGACGCGTGATTTTGCTGGCTTACGGGCGCTGAGATGACGTTCGAGCGCCGACGCTTTTGGAATCGCGCCGCCGGTAGAACCAGAACGCAGACGGTTCGGGGTGCTGTCATCACGCATTGCGCATCACGTTTCACGCAACACGCCAATGGCCCTCGTCCTTCCGGCAATCGACCTGCGCGGCGGCAAGTGCGTGCGCCTCATGCAGGGTGACTACACCGACGAGACGGTCTACTTCGACGACCCGGCCAAGATGGCCAAGCTGTGGCGCGTGCAGAACGCGCCCGTGCTTCACGTCGTGGACCTCGATGCGGCCCGCGGCGGCATGGGGGAGGGCGAGGACAACCGCGCGGCCGTCGAGGCGATCTGCGCGTCTGTCGACATTCCCGTGCAGCTGGGCGGCGGCATCCGCTCGATGGAGGCCATCGAAACGGCGCTCGATATGGGCGTGTATCGCGTGGTGATCGGGACGGCGGCGGTGCGTGAGCCGGAGCTCGTCTCCGAGGCCGTCGAGCGCTTCGGGGGCCGGCGCATGGTCGTCAGCATCGACGCCGACGACGGGGAGGCGCGCGTGGAGGGCTGGACCGAAGGCGGCGGCGTGGACGCGGGCGCTTCGTCTACACCGACATCAGCCGCGACGGGACGATGGAGGGCCCCAACGTCGAGGCCTATCGCGCGCTCGGACGGCACCTCACCGAGGCGAAGATCACCGCTTCCGGCGGCGTCGGCGGCTACGACGACCTGCTGCGCGTGCAAGAGCTCGAGCCCTACGGCGTCGACTCGGTCATCGTGGGCCGCGCGCTTTACGAAAACGCCTTCCCCTGCCAGCAATTCTGGGCCTGGAACGACCTCGACGCCGTGGACCTCGACCGCTTCTCCACCGCCGCCCTCAAAGCCGACGCCCTCCCACAAGACTGCTGACGGCGGACCACGGACGGTAGCCCGCCCCTCTCCCCGCTGGCGTCCACTTCGGCTGAAAAACCTTCAACCTGCAACCTTCCACTTTCGACCGTTAACCCGCAACCGTTTTGCTCGCAAGACGCATCATCCCCTGCCTCGACGTCGACGACGGGCGCGTGGTCAAGGGCGTCAACTTCGTGGACATCCGCGACGCGGGCGACCCCGTCGAGCAAGCCCAGTTCTACGACCGCGCCGGGGCCGACGAGCTCGTCTTTCTCGACATCACCGCCACCCACGAAGGGCGCGCCATCATGCACGACGTGGTGCGCCGCACGGCCGATCAGGTGTTCATCCCGCTCACCGTCGGCGGCGGGCTGCGCAGCGTCGAAGACATGCGCGCGATGCTCCACGCCGGGGCCGACAAGGTGGCGATCAACTCCGCCGCCGTGCGCGACCCCGAACTGATCGCGCGCGGGGCCGAAGCCTTCGGCAGCCAGTGCATCGTCGTCGCCATCGACGCGAAGCGCGTTAACGCAGACGACGAGTCGCCCCGCTTGGACCGCGACGGCACCAAAAGCGGCTACGACACGGCCCTGCTGCGGGCCATCGACGAGTGCGTGTCGATCCCCGTCATCGCCTCCGGTGGGGCCGGCACCCTGGAGCACCTGCGCGACGGGCTCACCGAGGGCCGCGCCGACGCCGTGCTGGCCGCTTCCATCTTCCACTTCCGCACCCACAGCGTGCCCGAGGCCAAACGCTTTTTGCTGGACGCCGGCCTCGAAGTGCGCCCGCCCGCTCCCGACGCCGCCGAAGCGCAGGACGCCGCCGCTCCCGAATGCGGCGACGCGCCGCCCGTGAACGCAGAGTAGACTGCGAACCGCCCTTGCCCCGAAAGACTATGCTCGAGGAGGAAACGTCTTCTTCGCGCGCGTCTGGCGCCCGAACGCACGCGCGGCTCTTGAAAGGAGCAGCTTTGGGAATCGTCGCGATGGGCCTCTTCGTCGTGGTGTGGCTGGTGGACAAGGCCGTGCGCTACCCCGAAGTGCAGGCCTCGCAGCTCGGCTCGGTCGCGCCGTTCTGGGTGCCGTTCGCTGTGTTTGTGGCATGCGGGGCGGCCCTCGTCGCAGGGCTCTTTTGGCGCGCAGCCCGGCGCGTGGAAAACGGCGAAAACCTCTTTGCCGAGCGCCACCGCCGGCGGCCTGGGGAGGAAGGGGAGAAGGAGGGAAGGTGAGAGAAAGAGGGGGGAGGCGAAGAGGGGGCTTTGCGAAATGCTCCTTTGAAGCTGCTTTTTCCTCAACCCTTCCCGAGCATTTGCTCCAGAAAGGCGCGCGCGGTGTCGTAGATGCCATCTTCCTCCGAGGCGCGCGGTCCGGCCACGTTGAGCGTGCGCACGTCGCCGTCGGCGAGCCATCGGCGCACCGCGGCGACCTGCTCTTTCGTCGCCGGCAGGCGCACGTGGCGGTAGGGCGTGCCGGCCTCGTGCGCCGCCCGGAGCGTGAGCGCAGTGCCGCCGACCGGGGCCTGTGTACAGGCCTGCCCAGTGAGCACGAGCGTCGCGTCGGCCGTGCGCACGTTGCGGCGTGTGCGCTCCGCGTAGGCGCGCGAATCGGTTTCGCGAAGCGGGTAGCGCGCGGGAATGCGCCCGTCCTCGGCACGGCGCCCCTTCGGGCAAAATCCGCCCCGCTCCAGCCCGAGCGCCCGCGCCACGTCGAGCGCGGCGCGGTCCACGCCCGTCTGTCCGCCGGAGATCATCGTTGCGATGGGAGGGACTTCGGACAACGGAAACGGACGGGGTATTCGATGGAAGGACGCGCGTGCCTTTGCCGAAGGGGAAGCCTCCAAGATGTCGTTTCGGCCGTCGTTCGTAGGGCGGTTGTCTCAGAACTGATCGACTCGTTGCCAACCCAGGGGGAACGCGGTAGCCTTCTCTATTGGAGCACGCGCTCCGGGGCAGGCCGCGCTGCTAATTACAAAAGATACTGGACTCAACCGCCGCCCAGCACGGCGAGCAGGACCGTTGTGGCAAGGAGGCGCGTAGGGGGAGGTAGCGACGCGGGGCGAGGAAAAGGACGCTTTGAGGAAAAGTCTCGACCCGGAGTGCTTCTGAGACGCGCATTGGCCGGGAAATGTCCGCGGAGGGAGCAGGGACCGCTGTGGAAGAAGCCCATTGCCCTTTGCTCGACAGCGAGCGCACCGACAGCGAGCAACGAACGTCGTTACGAATCATTTTTCTCGCAACGCATTCCGTCCACCAATGACCTACGGCGTCATCATGGCCGGCGGCATCGGAAGCCGCTTCTGGCCGAAGAGCCGGCAGGCCCAGCCCAAACAGTTTCTCGACGTCTTCGGCGACGACACGCTCATCCAGAACACCGCCGCGCGCCTCCACGGGCTCGTGCCACCGGAGCGCCAGCTCGCCGTCACGAACGAACGCTACACCGATCAGACGGCGCGCCAGCTTCCGGCCCTGCCGGCGGACAACCTGCTCGCCGAGCCCGTCGGGCGCAACACGGCGCCGTGCATCGCCTACGCCGCCACGGTGCTCCACGCCCGCGACCCCGAGGCGGTGATGATCGTGCTCCCGGCCGACCACGCCATTCGCGACGTGCAGGGCTTCCAAGACACGCTGCGCGCGGCCGTCCGGCAGGCTGAAACCCCCGGCGCGCTCGTCACCCTCGGCATCGAGCCGACCTACCCGGCCACCGGCTACGGCTACATTCAGTACTACGACGATGACCAGCCGGAGGGGGAAGCAAGCGAGAACGCCCCTTCGCCGGCGGCCTACCCGGTGCGCACCTTCGCCGAAAAACCCGACGTGCCGACCGCCGAGCGCTTCCTCGACTCCGGCGACTTTCTCTGGAACAGCGGCATGTTCGTCTGGCGCGCCGATACGATCTTGGACAAAATCGAAACGCATCTGCCGGACATTCACGAGGCGTTCGCCCCGCTCGGCGAAGCCCTGCACGCCGGCGAGACGCCTTCGGAGGGGACGGTGCGCGCTGCCTACCAGCAGTGCCCGAGTGTCTCCATCGACTACGGCGTGATGGAGCGGGCCGAAGGGGTGCACGTCGTGCCCGGGCGCTTCGACTGGAGCGACGTGGGCGACTGGCAGGCCGTCTACGAGATGCGCGACAAGGACGACCACGGCAACGCCCTCTCCGGCGACACGCTCGTCCACGACGCCAGCCGCTGCCTCGTCGAAACGGCCGGCGAGGACGGCGAGGACGATGGGAACGGGCGCTTCGTCGCGCTGGTGGGCGTTCACGACCTGGCGGTCGTCGACACCGAAGACGCCGTGCTCGTCTGCCACCGCGACAGCACGCAGCAGGTCCGCAACGTCGTGGAATACCTCCACGCTCACCAGCACGAGGAGTACGTCTGATAGGGCCGGGAATGGGAGAGGCGTGATGAGGGAGGTCGCTTTCGAGGAGGGCCTGACCGAGCGTACGCCCGACAAAAATGAGGACGACCTGAAGGAGACGGCCGCGTCTCGCCCTTCGGCCGAGCCTCGCAGTGACATACCCGTTGACGGCTACCCATGCAGTACATGGCTCTACAGTCTCAACGGCGTCCTCATCAGACGCATCGCCGCAAACGCCGTTTGAGCGCCTGCGGGCTGATTTTGGGCGGTGGGCCCGGAAGGATTCGAACCTTCAACCGAGCGATTATGAGTCGCTTGCTCTAACCGTTGAGCTACGAGCCCGCTCGTGTAGGAAGGAGAGAAGGTGGTGAGGAGGAAAAGAAGGCGGACGCAAGACCCCCTTCCAACCATCACCCCCTCCAAACCTCCTATCCGATCACCTCGTGCCGACGGCCGACCTCGGCGAACGCCTCCACCGCGCGGTCGAGCTGGGCGCGCGTGTGCGCTGCGGAGAGCTGTACGCGGATGCGCGCTTCGCCCTTCGGCACGACCGGGTAGGAAAAGCCGATCACGTAGATGCCTTCCTCCAAGAGATCGTCGGCCATCTCACTGGCGAGGCGTGCCTCCCCCAGCATGATCGGCACGATGGGATGCTCGCCTTCCTTGATCGCAAAGCCCGCCTCGGTCATCGCGTTGCGGAAGTAGTGCGTGTTGTCCCGAAGGCGGGCGCGCAAGTCGCTGGTCCCTTCCAACAGATCGAGCGCCGCGAGGCTGGTGTAGACGATGGGCGGGGCGACGGAGTTGGAAAACAGGTACGGGCGCGACTGCTGGCGGAGCAGGTCCACCACGTCTTGCCGGGCGGCGGTGAAGCCGCCGGTGGCGCCGCCGAGGGCCTTCCCGAGCGTGGAGGTCACGATGTCGACGCGCCCGAGCGTGCCGGTGTATTCGAGCGAGCCGCGCCCCGTCTCTCCGAAAAAGCCCGTGCCGTGGCAATCGTCGACCATCACCATCGCGTCGTACGCATCGGCGAGGTCGCAGATCTCGTCGAGCTTCGCCACGTCGCCGTCCATCGAGAAGACCCCGTCGGTGGCGATGAGGCGTAGGCGCTGGTCTTGGGCCTGCTGGAGTTGGTCCTCCAAGTCGCCCATGTCGCTGTGGTCGAAGCGGTAGCGCTCGGCCTTGCACAGGCGGATGCCGTCGATGATGGAGGCGTGGTTGAGGGCGTCGCTGAGAATGGCGTCCTCCTCGCCGAGGAGCGTTTCGAACAGGCCCGTGTTGGCGTCGAAGCAGGCAGCGTAGAGAATGGCGTCGTCCACCTCGAAAAAGTCGGCCAGCCGCGCTTCGAGCCGTTTGTGGATCGTCTGCGTTCCGCAGATGAAGCGCACCGACGCGAGGCCGAAGCCGTAGCGGTCGACGCCCTCTTTGGCGGCCGCCTCGAGGCGCTCGTCGTTGGCGAGGCCGAGGTAGTTGTTCGCGCAGAAGTTGATGACGTGCTTCTCGGGCACCTGCTCGGCGGCCGTGGGCGCGCCGTCGCCCGTGGGCGTTCCGGGCGCGGCCACGTTGATGTCGGCGTCCTGCTCGCTGGTGAGGACGCGCTCTTCTTTGTAAAGGCCGGCCTCGCGGATGTCGTCGAGGCGCTCGCGGTAGACCTGGGTGGCGGTGTCAGGCATGGCTTCGCGGTTTTGGGTTTTGGGTGCACCGGTTCGGTCAGCGGGCGGTGCTCTCTTGCGCGCCGGTCGCCTCGCCGGCCCGGCCGTTGCTGCCGCCCGGGGAGGAGGGCGCATCCGACGCGGCGTCCGACACGTCTACCGGCGTGAGCCAGCCGTGCGGGTCGTGGCCTTGCTCGACCACGTCGAAGAACGCCTCCTGAAGCTCCGCGGTGACGGGGCCGCGCGTCCCTTCGCCGACCTCGTAGTGATCGACGGAGCGGATGGGCGTGATTTCCGCCGCCGTGCCGGTAAAAAAGAGCTCGTCGGCGATGTAGAGCATCTCACGCGGGAGCGACTGCTCTTTGATCTCGTACCCGCGCTCCTCGGCGAGGGTGACGACCGCGTCGCGCGTGATGCCGCTCAGGATGGAGGCGTTGGTCGGGGCCGTGTAGAGCATGCCGTCCTTTACGATAAAGAGGTTTTCGCCGCTGCCCTCCGCGAGCGTGCCGTCCACCGACAGCATGATGCCTTCGGTGACGCCGTTTTTGGCGGCGTCCATCTTGACGAGCGAGGCGTTGAGGTAGTTGCCGGCAGCCTTCGCGAGAGTCGGGTGCGTGTTGGGCGCGGGGCGCTGCCAGGAGGCGACCTCCACGTCGACGCCGTCGGTGAGGGCCTCCTCGCCGAGGTAGGCGCCCCATTCCCAGACGGCGATGAAGGTGTTGACCTCGTTGTCGAGCGGGTTGACGCCCATCGGCCCCCGACCGCGGAAGATCACCGGGCGCAGGTAGCAGGAGGCCAGCCCGCTGTGTTCGACCGTCTGGACGCACGCCTCGACCAGTTCGTCGCGCTCGTAGCCGGCGTCCATGCGGTGAATCTGGGCCGAGTCGATGAGGCGCTGCATGTGCTCCTCCAGCCGAAAGATGGCCGATCCCTGCTCGGTTTGGTAGCAGCGAATGCCCTCGAAGACCGACGAGCCGTAGTGCACCACGTGGGAGAGGACGTGGATCTGCGCGTCCTCGTAGGGAATCAGTTCTCCGTTGTACCAGATGTCGGGCTCCATGGCGGGCGGTGCGGGCAGGGGGAACGGACGGGGCGAAACCAGCGGAACAGACTACGCCGGCGGCCCCGGAATGTTCTTGGCTTTTGGCTCATTCGGGCCGCGACGCCAACAACTGACAGCCGACAGCTAATCGCTTCGATAAGACCGCTGCCCGCGCGTGGCGGCCATTCGGAAAATCGTCCACAGAATTTTGGCCGACGCCTTGATCGTTCCGGTGATCGTGCCTGTGATTTTCGAGACGCCTGTGCGCCGCCGGTAGCTGGCGGGCACCTCGCGGACGCGCAGGCCCGCCTCGGCGGCCTTGATTTGCATTTCGATAGTCCAGCCGAAGGTCTTATCTTCCATCCCGAGCGCGCGCAACGCGTCGAAGCGGAGCGCGCGAAACGGGCCCAGGTCGGTGTACTCCGCGCCCCAGAGGCGGCGCATCAGGAAGCACGCCAGTCGATTGCCGGCGCGTGCCTGCGGCAGCATCGCGCCCGCCTCGACCTGCCCGCGCTGCTCCCCGCGGATGCGCGAGGCGAGCACGAAGTCTGCTTCGTCGGCAAAGATCGGGTCGAGCAGGCAGGGCAACTCGTCGGGGTGGTCGCTGTAATCGCCGTCGAGGAAGACGACCACGTCAGGTTGCTCGGGCGGGGGCTTTTCCGCAGCGTAGCGGAGGCCGCGCAGGCAGGCCCAGCCGTAGCCGCGCCGTTCCTCGCGCAGAACCGTCGCCCCGGCAGCGCGCGCGTTGTTTTCCGTCTCGTCGGTGGAAGCGTTGTTGACGACGACGACTTCATCGACGAGCTCAGGGGGCAGGTCGCCGATCACGCGTCCGATGGCGCGCGCCTCGTTGAAGGCGGGGATGATGACGAGCGTTTGCACGCGGTTTTGCGTTTCGAGTTGGTCGGCGGGCAGCCGTCTTCGTACGGGGAACTGCGTTTGGCGGTGGGGAATTTCACCAGCGCGTTTTTTGCCTCTCCAAACCGCTCCGGTGACGACATGGCCGATGGGAAGAGCCGCGCGCAGCGGCGGCGCGAGGCGCGCCAGAACGACGACTCCGGCGGGCGGCGCTGGCTGTGGTGGACGCTCGCGGCGGCGGGCCTGGCGCTGGTGCTCGTCGCCTTCGCCGACGCGATGGGCGTCTTCAAGACGACCGCCTACACCGCCGTCCCGCACGGCAGCCACGACCACTACGTCCCCGACCGCTGCGGCGAGGACGCCCCCCGCACCAGCGAATTCCCCATGCGCGAACCCGGCGAGGGCGAACGCATCACCTGCGACGGAAATATCGTTTCGGAGTGAGTTGAACGTTGCAGGTTGCGCGCTGCGCGCGCTGAAAAGTTGAACGTTTCTCGTGCCGCTTCCGTCGGCTCGGCATGGAGAACGTTCAACGTTGAACGTTCCAACGTTCAACCATAACGCCGGCGCAGATCGTCGAGGTCGTCGTCATCGTCGTCGCCGCCGCCGCCCGTCGGGCCGCCGCCGTCGCCGCTGAGGGAGGAGAGCACCGAGCCCATGATGTCGGAGTAGGTGCTGGCGTGGTCGCCGATTTCTTTGCCCACCAGCGAGTTCTGGTGCAGCGCCTCCACGACGAACTCCATCGTCGAGGCCGTCTCGACGGGGCCGTCGGGGCGGGTGTGCTTCTCAGTGAGGTCCTTCAGGCCGCCCACCGCTTCGAGGCGGCTGGAGTAGTCGGCGAAGGAGAGGTCCTGGCTGAGGTTCAGGTCGTTGCCGCTGGAGAACCAGTTCATGACCTCCCGGTACTCCGGGCGGCCGTTTTCCTTGTCGGCGGGGTCGGGGAAGTACTTTTTAAACACCGCCCGCACCGCGCGTCCCACCAGCGTGTAGGCCACGTTCTCGGCGCCTTCCTCCTCGCCCTCGTAGACGAGCTCGACCTTGCCGGTAATCGCCGGCGCGGTGTGCATCAGGTCGCCGATGCGGACGGTCGTTTCCTCCTCGCCGTTCAGCAGCGCGCGCCGCTCGGCGGCGGAGATCAGGTCCTCCATCGCCGCGCGGGTCACGCGCACAGAGACGCCGCTCTGCTGGTCGACGTACTCGCTGTCGCGCGCTTCGAAGGCGATCTGCTCGACGATCTCGCGGAAGTAGTGCGGGATGTGCACGTCCGGCCCGGGCGCCTGGCCGTCCTCCTCGGAGGTGCGCTCCTGCCACGCCTCCTGCTCGGTGATCTGGATGCCCACGTCCACCGTCTTGGGGTAGTGGGTGAGGATCTGGCTGTCGATGCGGTCTTTGAGCGGCGTGATGAGGTTGCCGCGGCTGGTGTAGTCCTCGGGGTTGGCACTGAACGCCATCATCACGTCGAGCGGGAAGCGGATGTTGAAGCCGCGGATCTGGATGTCCTGCTCCTCCATGATGTTGAGCAGGCCGACCTGGATGCGCGGCTGGAGGTCCGGCAGCTCGTTGATGGCGAAGATCCCGCGGTGGGTGCGCGGGATGATGCCGAAGTGGATGACCTCCTCGTCGGCGTAGGTCAGCCGCTCGTTGGCGGCCTTGATCGGGTCGATGTCGCCGATGAGGTCGGCGATGGTGGTGTCGGGCGTGGCGAGCTTTTCGCCGTAGCGGTCCGAGCGGTGCAGCCACTCGACGGGCATCTCGTCGCCGGCTTCGTCGGCGAGGCGGCGGCCGCGCTTGGAGATCGGCGCGAAGGGGTCGTCGTTGGTCTCGGTGCCTTCGACGACGGGGACGTACTCGTCCAGCAGGTTCGGCAGCATCCGCAAGAGGCGGCTTTTGGCCTGCCCGCGCAGCCCCAGCAAAATCACGTCGTGCCGCCCGAGGATGGCGTTCTGCAGCTGCGGCAGCACCGTGCGGTCGAAGCCCAGCACGCCGGGGAAGATCGTCTCCCCGCTCTGGAGCTTCTCGATCAGGTTGGCGCGCATCTCGTCCTTGACGGGGCGCGGGCGGTAGCCGTGTTCTTTGAGCGCGCCGAGGGTGTCGATCTGCGTGGGGGCGTCGCTGGAAACGTCGCTGGGCATAGGGCGTGCGGGTTCGGTCGGAAGGGGGGAACTTCGAGTTGAAGGGGACCGGCGGGCGCGCGCCGGGCCGAGAGCGGGCGCGCAGCCGTGCGGAAATACGGAACTGTAAGGGGCGCACGATGCCACGCAAGCGCGCGGCGGGCGGTTCCGCTTCGACGAAGGGCGAGTAGCGGCGAGCGCGTCTCCCCACTTCGCCGCAGGTTTTTCGAACCGTGCTTCGCCGAAATACTGCTACTACGCACCGGCCTCCGCCGGCATGGCGCGTGCGACCTGGCCGACGTTGTGATAGCTGGCCTTCGGGTGCACGAAGCGCCAAGCGCTGTGAGCGCTCACTCAGTGCGTTCGTGGATCTGCACGCGGCCTCCCTCCCAGAAATCTATCTGGAGCGAAAAGCCTCGCAAAAGGTCTGTCCCCACCAGTGGGACGGTCTGCGCCTCGCCGACCAGCACGCGCCGGTTTCGGCCTGCAAATCGTACAGAAGCCACGTGAAGCGGCACGCTGCGCACGGTCCCGTCTCCCAGCACGACTTCTTCCTGCGTTCGAAACGACAGACGAAGCGCGGAGATGAGATCGGGCGGCAGCGTGAGTTCGCCCGTAAAGCCCGTGTCGATAACCGCTTGAAGTGCACGCGCCCGAGCCGGCCCATGCACGCGCAGACGAATCGCCGGCTCTCCATCAGCGGTGAAGACGCCTTCCGTCAGGCCGGGTCTTCTTCTTCCTGCAGGCGGCCGCCGCCGAAGCGGTGCGCGAAGCGGCTGCCCACGCGCCGAAGCCAGAGGCGCCCCTCTGCTTCCTCCGGGTCGTACGCCAGGCGCGAACCGAGCTACTTCCCCATCGGTCACGCAACCATGTCACGCCTTTGCGTTTAGCTCGGCGTCCTCGCGGTGGCGTCGTAACAGCTGGCTCATGACTTCGGGATCGTCCAAGTCGTCGAGGTTCACCATAAACTGGTCGGACCAATTTTCCAGCAGGCCGGCGCGTTCGGAGACATTCTTAAGCACCAGCACAACGGGTTTGTCGAGCGCCCACGCCGCGCCGATTTCTTGAAGCACGAAAGAGGATTTCAGCGCTTCGGGCGACATCAAGGCGACGAATACGTCACTCCCGGCAAGTTCGTCTTTGAGCCGGGCCTGCCAGTCTCCGCCTGCGCTCAGCATTTCTGCGGGGTCGAACACTCGTACGCCGTGACGCCGCGCCATCGCATCCGACAACTTCCGCGCCGGCTCACGATCAGCGGCAGCGCGGCTCACGAAGACGCGCACATCCTCTCGGCTGTTTTTGCTGCTGGTTTTCATGACGGGGCCTCGGTCGCTCTGGATTCGAGTTCGGCGAGATACGCGCTCAAGTCGTTGAGGTCGATGGCTTTGTGATGCTCCAGCAGGTCGGGCATCTGATCGGGGGTGATCTTGTCGATGATCGGAACGACCTTCTTGTCGAGTCCCCAGGCCGCCCCGATTTCGATGAGTACCCACGGACGGTCCACGGAGTACGGACTCATCAGCACCAGCAGCTCGTCGCAACCCTGAATGCTTTGCTGGATCTCTCGTGGAATGAGATCGCCTCCTTGAATATCCTTTTCGTCCAAGAAAGTTTGCGCGCCACGCTCTTCGATCAGGCCGGCGACCTGCCGGGCGATCCAGCGGTCCTTCGACGAGTGGCTGACGAAAACGGTATAGTCGGCCATCGCTTCCCCACAAGCTTGAGGTGACTGCCACTCTCACGCCGCCACCGCCTCGCGCTCTTCGCTCGCTTCGGCCGGCTCATTTTCGCGTGGCGCCTCTACCTCGTCGGGATCGTACG
>PXTR01000012.1 GCA_003023245.1 Bacteroidetes bacterium QS_8_68_15
CACTTGATGCGGGATCTCCCTCGGTTTGGCTGCCAATAATCCGAATGAGATTCCGGATCGGGGTCCGGAATGACACATTTTCTGATAGGTCACAACTTGAGTTATCCATCGGACGCGCAACAGCGAAGGCGCCGCACCAACAAAGCACGACGCCTCCACGACGTTCCCCCTTAAACGTTCAACGTTCCCCCTTCAACTTACCCAATGTGCATCTGAAGGTCTTCCTTGCGGTGCTTCTGACGGAGTTTGCGCAGCGCCTTCTCCTTGATCTGGCGCACGCGCTCCCGCGTCAGGCCGAAGCGCTGGCCGATCTCTTCGAGCGTGAGCGGGTGCTCGCGCCCGATGCCGAAGTAGAGGCGCGTGATTTCCGCCTCGCGGTCGTGAAGCATCGAGAGGGCGCGCTCGATGTCGACCTTGACCGACTCGCCCATCATCTCGTCGTCGGGCGTGCCGGTGTCCTCGTCAGGGAGCACGTCGAGCAGGCTGTTGTCGTCCTCCTCGTTGAAGGGCGCGTCCATCGAAAGGTGGCGGCTGGAGTGCTGCATCGCCTCGCGCACCTTCTGAACGTCGATTTCGAGCTCTTCGGCCAGCTCCTCAATGTTGGGGTCGCGGTCGTGCTGCTGGCTGAGCTCGGCCTTTTTCTTGCGGATCTTGCTGATCGTGCCGATGCGGTTCAAGGGGAGACGCACCACGCGCGACTGCTCGGCGAGGGCCTGCAAGATCGCCTGCCGAATCCACCACACCGCGTAGGAGATGAACTTGAAGCCGCGCGTTTCGTCGAAGCGCTTGGCGGCCTTGATGAGGCCATAGTTGCCTTCGTTGATCAGGTCCGACAACGAGAGGCCCTGCCCCTGGTACTTCTTGGCGACCGAAACGACGAAGCGCAGGTTCGCGCGCACCAGCTTGTGGAGCGCCTCGTCGTCGCCGTCTTCGATGCGCCTCGCCAGTTCGACTTCTTCTTCAGGTTCGAGCAGGTCGATCTGGCCAATCTCCTGGAGGTACTGGTCCAGCATGCGTTGCTGGCGAGGGGCGTACATAGGACGAGGACGGTACGTGTGTTCGAGGGAGAAGCGAGGCGCTCGTCGAGAAAAGAGCGAGTCGAGAAGCGGACGGTGGCGTGCCACGGAGAAGCCGGGGCGAACGCGCGGGGCGGACCCGAAGAAAGGGAGAACGGAAGCCGCCGGGCGACCGCGTTACAATCGTGCACCACGCACGAGCGCCGCGCACGGTTCCGCGAAACGGGCTAATCGGCTGTTTCAGCGTGCGTTATGGCAAATATTCGACGTTTGTTTCTCCGGGGCGACGCTCGTCTGCGCGAACGGTCGCCCCGGCGGGATGAGGCGTACCGCCTGGTTCGTGATTCGTAATCCGTGATTCGTGAGGAAGTCGGGCCGATGCGTTTGCGCTCGAAATGTACCAGTGGAAGCCGTTCGGTGAGCGCTGACGCTCAAATGCTTTTTCGACGGTTGTAGGAAGCAGCTTCACGCATCACGCGACACGCAACACCTCGTCGGCCACGTCGCGCTCTTCGCTCATGCGGGGCACCTTCGTCTGCCCGGTCACGCGCTCCTTTTCGTGTTGGAGCCAGCGGTAAAAGGTGCCCGACGGCAGCACCTCCACCGTCGGCGCGCCGAAGGCTTCGGCCTCGCGGCGAATGCGGTAGTGGCGGTTAACCTGCCGCAGGTGCTCGTCGAGGGCGCGCGCGAAGCGATCCCGGTCGAGCGCGCCGTTGCCGTTTCGAGCGCCGGACTCGAACTCCACGAGCCACTGGTGCGACGGCAGGCCGTTCTCGTCGTCCGCCTCGGGGTGCGGGGCGAGGTGAAAGTCTCTCATGCGCGTCCCTACCGCGCGGCAGGCCGCCTGCATCGCCGCGCGCGCCTCCTCCCCGAAGACCGCCTCGCCGTAGGCGTCCACCATCTCGGAGGTGCGCCCGGCCACCTCAATCTTGTGCGGAAAAAGCCCCGTGAACCGCACCACATCGCCGACGCGGTAGGCCCACAGGCCGCTGGCGTTCGACACGACGAGCGCGTAGCGCACGCCCGTCTCGACCTCGGCAATCGTCAGCCGCTCGGGCTCGTCGCCGTCCGCGTCGAGTTGGTCGAGCGGGACGAACTCGTAGAAGACCTCGCTGCCCAGGTGCAGCAGCATCGACGAGTCGCTCTGGTCGGACTGGAAGGAGAAGAAGCCCTCCGACGCGCCGTAGGTTTCCAGAAAGTCCACCGGCTGCCCGCGCGGCCGGCCGATCCGCTTGTCCAGCAGCTCGCGGTAGGAGCTCAACGTCACGCCCCCGCTGATGAAGACTTGGAGGTTCGGCCACACGTCGGCGACGGTGTCGGCGCGCCGGCCCGTCTGGCGTTCGTACTCGGCCATCAGCTTCTCGAAGAGTACCAGCGCCCACGTCGGCGCCATGACCACGAGGCGCACGTCCATCGTGGCCGTGCGGCGGGCGATTTCCGTGAGCTTGCGGTTCCAGTCCGGCAGGAAGGCGACCTCGTTGGGGACCGCCTGAAGCAGGTTGCGGAAGTAGGACGGGGCCTGCTCGGCGACGAGTCCGCTCACCTCCCCGACGAGCGTGCCGGGGAAGTCATCGTCCTCGGCGATGCGGCCCGGCAGCGTCAGGTGCTTGCCGAACAGGAACGACGGGTCGCCCGTCTCGGCCAGGTAGTGCAGCCCCGCCCCGATGCTGAAACGCCGGTCGGCGGCGAGGCTTCGCTTCGAGAGGGGAATGATTTTGCCGTCGGAGGTGGTGCCGCTGGAGACGGCGAAGTGGGTCATGCGCCCGGGCCAGATCACGTCTTCGGCCCCGTTGCGGATGCGGCGGGCGTCCGCGCGCAGGTCGTCGTAGGTGTGCAGCGGAACGCGCTCGCGAAAGGCGCGCGTCACGTCGGGCGCGGCGGCGATTTCGGCGAAGTCGTAGCGGCGGCCCCACTCGGTATCGGCGGCGGTGCGGAGGAGGCGCCGCAGGAGCGCCTGCTGCGTGCCGACGGGGTCGCGCCGGAAGCGGGCGTGCGCGCGCAGGTGCGGCGTCCAGCCCAGCGCCGCGCGCAGCGTGTCTTTCAGGGCGGATTTCACGCGAGACGAAAGGCGGTTCGGGAAAAAGCCGACGGAAATGCCGACATCGAGCGGAAGGCCACGCCAACCCATCGGCGACCGCGCCCGTAAAAGCGCGCTGCGCAACGTGGTTCCGGTGGGCGCTCGGGGTCGTACCCCCTTCGTGGACGGCGGACCGTGGACGGCCGCCCCGCTCGCCGCCGGCGTCTCCGCTCGTCAGAAGAGAACGATTCACGAACCCACGACCCACGAATTTCATCCCCCACAACGGCTCGTGACTGCTCCTGAAAGTAGCTCGCTCAACTCGGCGCCAAATGCTTCCAAGCAAGCCGACGCCTACCCCCCCGATCGCTTCGTGCTGGACTGCGGCGGCGGCCGCCGGCTCGACCTGCGGCCCGGCGCCGGCGCGCCGGCGGTGATGGGCATCCTCAACGTGACGCCCGATTCCTTTTCCGACGGCGGGCAGTTTCTCGAAAAAGAGGACGCCCTCGCTCGCGCCGGGGCGATGCTGGAAGAAGGGGCCGACGTGATCGACATCGGTGGGGAGTCGAGCCGCCCGGCGGGGTCGGTCTACGGAGAAGGGGCGGCGGCGGTGGCGGAGGAGGAGGAAAAGCAGCGCGTCTTGCCGGTCGTCGAGGCGGTGGCCGAACGCTTCCCCGAGGCGGTGCTTTCGGTGGACACGTACAAACCCGGCGTGGCACGGGCGGCGCTGGAAGCGGGCGCGCACGTCATCAACGACATCACGGGGCTGCGCATCCACCCCGAGACGGCGGAGGTGTGCGCCGAGCAGGGCGCGCCGCTGGTGGTGATGCACTCGCAGGGCCGGCCCGGGGCCTTCGAGCATACGTCCGAGTCCTCGGGAGATGGGGTCGAAGACGTGGCGAGCGCGCTCGAAGCCTCCGTCGAGACGGCCGAGAAAGCCGGCGTTCGCCAAGTCGTCGTGGACCCGGGCTTTGGCTTCGGAAAAACGGCCGAGGAGAATCTGCGTCTCGTGGCGAACAGCGGGGGGCTCGTGCGCCGGATTGGGCGGCCGGTGCTGGTGGGCATTTCCCGGAAGAGCACCATCGGCGAGGTGCTGGCGCGGAGTCGGGAACGCGAGGAGGCCGTGCCCGTCGGCGAGCGCCTCTTCGGCACGCTCGGGGCGACGGCGGTGGCCGCGATGCGCGGCGCGACCCTCGTGCGGACCCACGACGTACGCGCCACCGTTGAGATGCTTTGCACGCTGTCTGCGTGTGAGGGGGCGGGGGTACGGGCGCCTGGGCGTTCCTGATTTGCTTGCGCTCCCGGTCGGCCCGAGTCGCCCTTTTTGATCGAAAAGGCCCTGCGAAGAAGGCACCGACCGCTCCTTCCTGTGCTCCGCCGGCACGCTCCCCCGCACTCCCATATCCCCGCACTCCCGCACCCACTGTGCCGCTTCTCGATATCCTTTCGGTAGGCGTCGTCGACGTGATTGAGATCACGCTGGTGGCGTACCTGCTCTACCGGCTCTACGAGCTGATGCGCGGGACCATCGCGGTGCAGATTTTCTTCGGCATCATCGCGCTCTACCTGGTGCAGCTGGGCGTGCGCATCCTGGAGATGACGATGCTGGGAGCCATTTTTGCCAAGCTCGGGGAGGTGTTCGTGCTGGCGGTCATCATCCTGTTTCAGCCGGAGATCCGGCGGCTGCTGCTGCGGCTGGGGCAGAACCCGCTGGTGCGGCGGCTCGTCTCGTCTCCCGCGCAGGAAGAGCTGATCGACGAGGTCGGCGACGCGGTCGCGGACATGAGCGAGCAGAAGATCGGAGCGCTCATCGCCTTTCAGCGCTCGACGGGGCTGCGCAGCTACATCGAGACGGGGGCCGACATCGGCGCGCAGGTCACGAGCGACCTCCTGGTGACGATCTTTCACTCGCAGAACCCGCTTCACGACGGGGCGGTCGTCATCCAGAACCGCCGCCTGGAGGCGGCGCGCTGCATCCTGCCGGTGTCCACGTCGATGAGCCTGAGCCCGGAGATGGGCCTGCGTCACCGCGCGGCGGTGGGCCTCACCGAGCAGACCGACGCCTTCGTGGTGGTCGTCTCGGAGGAAACCGGAGGCATCTCTATTTCCGAAGACGGAGAGTTGATGTCGGACCTTTCGCCGCAAGACTTCCGGGAGCGGCTGCGCGAGGCGCTCTCCTCCCCGTCGGGGACGTCGGTGACGGAGCACGCCGAGACGGATCCTCTCCCCGAGGAGGTGACGGCGTAAAAACGAAGGAGAGAACGAGAGAGGTTGAGAAAAACCGTTCCCGTTTGCCTTCATTCTTCTTTCCACTCTCTTCCCGTCTCACCTTCTAAATGGCTCCCAACGCTTCCTCGCCGGAACGAACGCCGCCGTTCGAGCGTCGCCGCGCGCGATTGGTGAACGAGCTGCGCGACAAGGGACTCAGCGGAAACGACAGCAGCGAGCGCGTGCTCGCGGCCGTCGGGCGCGTCGAGCGGCACCGCTTCGTCGATGCGGCCCTGCGCCCGCGCGCCTACCAGGACGATGCGCTCCCCATCGGGCAGGGGCAGACGATTTCGCAGCCGTTTACGGTAGCCTACCAGACGATGCTGCTGGACGTGCGGGAGAGCGACCGCGTGCTCGAAATCGGGACGGGGAGCGGCTACCAGGCGGCCATCCTCTGCGAGATGGGCGCGCGCGTCTTCTCCATCGAGCGCCACGGGCAGCTGCTGAAACGCACGCAAGCGCTGCTGAAGGAGCTGGGCTACCGCGTGGTCACACGCACCGGCGACGGCACGCGCGGCTGGAGCGCCTACGGTCCGTTCGACGGCATCGTGGTGACGGCCGGGGCCACCGAGCCGCCGGCGCCGCTGCTGGAGCAGCTTCGCGCGCCCGGCGCAGCCGATGACGACGGCGACGGCGCACGCGGCGGACGGCTCGTCGTGCCGGTGGGGGACGACGAAGGGCAGCGCATGGCGCGCATCACGCGCATCGGTCCCGAGCCCGACGACTACGAGCGCGAACACTTCCGATCCTTCCGCTTCGTCCCGCTCATCGGCGAAGCCGGCGGGCACACGGATTGACGAAGGTCGACTGACGAAGGTCGATTGGCGAGCAAACCGCTGACCAATCGCAAATCGAAAATCGTCATTCGACAATCGCGCAGGCGCCGGTGGTGTAGGCTTCGCGGAGCGCCTCGGTGGCGTTCTCGCGGAGGGCCTCGGGATCCTGGGCGGGGTCGCGCATCAGGGCCAGGCCCACGCTCACGCCGCCCTCGAGCGGGGCGCTGGCCTCGGCCAGTTCGTCTTTCAGGGCGACGGCCCAGCGTTCCGCCTCGGCGCTCCCGTAGGGGAGGAAGACGCCGTAGGTGATGAGCTCGCCGAAGCGCTCGACGCGCCCGCCGTCGCGGGGCGCGGCCTGGCGTAGACGGGCTTTGAGCGCTCGCTCGGCGGCGCGCATCTCGCCTTCGCCCTGGTCGGTGATCGTCTCGGCGCGGTTGAGGTAGACGAGCGCCAGCGCCATCTCGCGCCCGGCGTCGTGCGCGCGCGAGATCTCCTCGGCGACGATCTCGCGGCGGGGGCGCGGCCCGTCTTCGCGCGCCGATTCGTCGCGCCCCGATTCGTCGTGCGCCGCTGGTTCACGCGGCGGCGCGGCGGCGCGACCGTTGGCTGCGGGGGAGTCATCTTCTGCCGGAGCGTCTTTCGGAACGGAATGGGCGTCTGGAGCGGAATTCGCGGCCGAGGAAGCGGATGAAGGCGCTTCGGAAGAAGGAACGCTCGGAACGGTGCTACCGGAAGAGGGGGCGGCGAGCAGTTGGGAGAAGAGGCGAGCGAAGCGCTCGAGCAGAACGTCGGGCCCGGCGAGCGCCTCGTCGGGGCCGTCGAACAGGAGAAAGTACGTCGTCGGGTCGTCGGGGAGAGGAACGGGGGCGAGCAGCACAGCCTCGGGCGCGTCGTCGGCCGTAGGGGGCTCGCGGTAGTAGCCCAGCAGCGTCGGGGCGAGGGCGTCGCTCCCCCCGTCGCGGCGGCCGACCGAGCGGCGCGTGACGGGCCGCCCGGCCGCTCGGGCGGAGAGCAGCGCCGTATCGGTCGAAAACGTCGTGCGTGGAGCGTGAAGCGCAGGCGCTCCCGCCGCGGCGTCGGCGGCCGCGATGCGGTATTCGAGCGCCAGCTCTTCCTGCGCGAGCAGGCACGCCGCACGCGCGCCGACCGCCAGGCGCGCAGCGCGCACGAGAGCGGCCAGCGCCTCGTCCGTCGATGCCTCCTCCGTCGAGGTCTCGTCCGTCGGCGCGGCGCGAGCGGGGCGCGGCTCGGACGAGGAGGGAACGTCCTTGTCTTCGGAAGCGGGGTCCGAAGCCGTCTCCGCCGGTCGATCAGAGGAGGGCGCTTCGGCTTGCGAGGCCGGCGGCTGTTCGGCGAGAGCTTGTTCGGCGGCGGTCTCGCCGTCGGAGGAAGGGCCGGAGGCGACGTTCGGCGCTTCCTCTTCCTCTGGGGCTTCAGGTTCGCGGGCGGCTGCCTCCGGCTCTTCCGTTTCCGCTTCGGTTGCTCCGTCGCCGCCGGACGGCGCGGCTGTTTCTTCGGAAGGCGAAGCGTCTTGCGGTCGGTCACGCGGGCGAATGTCGGTGATGCCCAGCGCGCTCAGGTCATCGTCCTGCTCGGCCGCTTCCGCGGCGCGGTCGGCTTTGCGTTCCTCGCGGCGGCGGTCCTTCCGGCGTTGGCGCACCCACAGCCCGATGGCACAAAGCACCAGAACACCCGCTACCACGTACAGCAGCGATCGTCCGATAGCCAGGCCGATACCGGCCGCCAGCGCAGCGAGAAGCACGAGCACGAGGCGAGCCATGAAGGAGGCGGGGCGGAAAACGGGAAAAGAGGCGACCACCAGGCAAGGTATTCCCCCCGCCCGGTAATGTCAACGGCATGGCCCTGGGAGGCTCGCGATTGGTGCTGTGCCGCAACTCTCATCTCGGAGCGGAATCGACCCGACGGGAGGGGAGCGCAAAAAACCCTTCCAGGTCTTCGAAACCTGGAAGGGTTACGATGGAAGCAGCATCTGGCCCGAGGCTGCTTGCACGACAAAGGAGCCAGCGGCCGGACTCGAACCGGCGACCTGTCCCTTACGAGGGGACTGCTCTACCAACTGAGCTACGCTGGCGGGGATGTTGGTTTCTTGGTTGTTGGTTTTCTGGGAATTTGTGGAAAGAACCCCACTACACGACAAAAATTTTCGGAGTGTCATTCTCGCCAGAGAGATCGTCATTCCCGCCCCCGATCGGGGGCCCTGTGTCATCCCCTTGCGGGGGAATCCAGCGCGGTTTATTTATTCGCTTGCCACTCTGGATTCCCAGTCAAGCTGGAAATGACTTCCCTGAATAGTCCCAAACAGGTGATTCGGACTATTTGCAGAGTAGAAGTCGATTTTTCTTGTCGCGTAGGGTGAGGAAGAACGGGCCGAGCGTTTCTTTGTGGAGCGACTCTAACGCAGCATTTTCCCGAAAGGATTCTGAACGTACCCGTTCGGGGCCGTTCTCGTCAAGAGCAGAGCCGGTCGTGACCGGGCTCACGGTTCGACGCAGCGGTTTCTTGCGCCTTCTTCATGGCTTTCGCGAACGGGAACGAAGGAGACGGACCCGACCGCGGCCCGGTGCGTTGGGGCGCTTGAGGAGAGCGTCCCCGCACTCGCCGTCTTGCTTCGCCGCTGAACGCGCATGATCGACCTCGACGGCGTTTCGAAACGCTTCGGCGAGACGCAGGCCGTCCGCGACGTGCGCCTCACCGCGCGCCGCGGCGAGACGACCGTGCTGATCGGCCCCAGCGGGTGCGGCAAGTCCACGCTCCTGCGCCTGATGATCGGGCTGATCGCCCCGGACGCCGGCGCGGTGCGTTTCGGGGGTAAGGCGCTTCCTCAAGAAACCGGCGGCGCGGCGCTACGCCGGGTGCGCCACCGGATGGGCTACGTCATCCAGGAAGGCGGCCTCTTTCCGCACCTCACGGGCCGGGGCAACGTGGCGCTTTTGCCGCGCCACCTCGGCTGGAGCGACGAGCGCGTCGCCGAGCGCATCGCCGAGCTGTCCACGCTGGTGCAGCTTCCCGAGCGGCACCTCGCCGGCTACCCGCCCGAGCTGAGCGGCGGGCAGCGCCAGCGCGTCTCGCTGATGCGTGCCCTCGCCCTCGACCCCGATGTGCTGCTGCTCGACGAACCGCTCGGCGCGCTCGACCCGCTCATTCGCGCCGGGCTGCAAGAGGACCTGCGCAGCATTTTCCGCCGCCTGGAGAAAACCGTCGTCCTCGTCACCCACGACATGAACGAGGCCGGCTACTTCGGCGACCGCATCGTGCTGATGCGCCAGGGCCGACTGGTGCAGACGGGTTCCTTCGAAGACCTGACCGACCGCCCGGCCAACGCGTTCGCCGAGCAGTTCGTCAACGCGCAGCGCAGCCTGATTTCGTGAGTCGTTGTTAGTGGGTCGTTGTTCGTGAGTCGTTGTTCGTTTTCGCCCGACTGCCGCTTTGCCAAATGAGACACGAACCACGACCCAGCGAGCGCACGCGAGGGGCCTTGTGTCATGCCCTCCGTGGTGCGCACGACCCAGCGAGCAAAGCGAGTGGACGAACCACGATGGTGCTCCTCTTGGTGCTCCTCGCGACCCCGGCCCAAGCGCAAGACACGACTCAGAGCGCAAAGGCCCCGCTCACTGTCGGGTCGAAGAAGTTTACCGAGAACGTCATCCTCGGCGCGATGGCGGCGCAGCTGGGGGAGGCGCGCGGCCTGGAGGCGACGCACCGCGCGCAACTGGGCGGGTCGCGCTTTCTGTGGGAGGCGCTGCGCGGCGGCGACATCGACGCCTATCCGGAGTACACCGGCACGCTCGTTCAGGAAATCCTCCCCGAGCGCGCCGGCCTGGACCGCAGCTCCACGCAGGAGGCCCTGCGTCAGGTCCTGCACGCCCGCGGCGTGCGCATGACCGCGCCGCTGGGCTTCAACAACACCTACGCCCTGGGCATGAAGGAGGAGCGCGCCGCCGAGCTGGGCATCCGGGCCATCTCCGACCTGCGCGCGCATCCGAATCTGGACGTGGCCTTCACCAACGAGTTCATGGACCGCGGCGACGGGTGGCCGGCTTTGAAGCGGGCCTACGACCTGCCTCAGTCCCCGCGCGGCGTGGACCACGACATCGCCTATCGCGGCCTGCGCTCCGGCGCGGTCGACGTGATCGACCTCTACTCCACCGACGCCGAGATCGACGCCTACGACCTGCGC